>JAITST010000378.1 GCA_031287585.1 Planctomycetaceae bacterium
TACGGACTTGGTGCAGCCGATTGGTGAGAAAAGGGATTCGATTTTCGAAGACGGAGCAGATGCACAAAATCTGTGTCGGAATAGTCATCAACTTCTGGTTTTTCGGATGGAATTGGATAATTCAATGAGTTTAGAACATGACCTAATTAGCGGTTTTCATATTTGATTGAGTAACGATAAACTATTCAAAGCCGAAGTAAAATTTATTTCCTCTGACAGTAAAAACGTCACAGTAGAAAAACGCGACGGAAAACAAACAACTGTAGAACTCAAACTCTCCGCAAGTTTAACCAAGAATATGTGTAAAAACAACTCACCCCGAAACCGGACAAGCCCAAAACTGATTCGTTGCCGTAGCGACAGTAGCAGTGGTACAAATGGCTACCCACCAAAATTAGCGGGTAAAAAACCTTATTTTATTGTGAATGCTTCCGATGTCCGCTCAAGTTTCCAGCGGTGCGGGAAAGTGAGGAGAGTATTTCAGTTATATATTTGTCACGGTTGAAAATTGCTCCAGACCGCGATGTTACCGTGAAAAAACTTTATTTGGAAAAACGAAAATATATGACTTGCTCACCAATGAACTTGTGGAACACAAAAAACCTTATTTTGACAAAAAAGACCTTAGTAGCAAACGTATTACCCCAAACATAACCTTATTACCTTATTTAGAATTATGGTGAACAGCAATAAGACATCTTCTAAAAACCTATTGACTCAAAACAGCAAACCACGTAAAATTAGATACTTGTTAAACGAAATGGTGGAGTTTTTAGAAGTTGTCATAAGGTAATTAATGTTATGTTTGGGGAAACGCTCATTGCTACTAATATCTTTTTTGTAAAAATAAAGTTTTTATTCCACAAATTCATTGGTAAGTAGTGAGGGTATCATTTGTTTATCCAAATAAGGTTTGGTTACGGCTACATCACGACGCAAACAATTTTCAACCGCGTTCGGTATATTTCACCTTATCGAACGAACCATCGTACCGAACTAACAGTTGAACATCAAAAAAATATAACAACTTTGTATTAAACTTGTAAGGAAGATTGTACCAAAATCGCCCCGCTAATTTTGATGGGGAGACAAAATTTTTTACACAACAAACATTTATACACAAACAATGTTTCCAATTCAAAGATTACGCCGTCTTCGCTACGAGCCGCGAGTGCGGGCGTTGGTACGTGAAACGCGGCTTTCGGTTGAGCGGTTGATTATGCCGCTCTTTGTGCGACCGGGTAACAACTTGCGTGTTCCGATAAACTCAATGCCGGGCAACTTCCAACTTTCTATCGACGAACTTGTCAAGGAAGCGGTTGAGTGTTCGCGCCGCGGCATCGGCGGAATACTGTTGTTCGGTATTCCAGAAACAAAGGACGCTGTCGGCAGCGACGCGATGAGCGATAACGGTATTGTTGCAAACGCGGTACGTGCAGTGAAAGACGCAGTCGGGGACAGTTTACTTGTGATAACTGACGTATGTTTTTGTGAATACACAGAACACGGTCATTGCGGAGTGTTGACGGAGCGGCGCGCGGGAGTGTGGGATGTTGATAACGACCCGACGCTTGATAACATCGTACGTCAGACATTAGTCCACGCACGGGCGGGAGCGGACATCGTTGCACCGAGCGGGATGATGGACGGAATGATTGGTGCGATGCGTCGCGGGCTGGATGCCGATGGTTTCTCGTATCTACCGATAATGAGTTACGCGGTAAAGTACGCAAGTAGTTTTTACGGACCGTTCCGCGAAGCCGCCGAGAGTGCGCCGAAGTCGGGTAATCGCCGTTCATACCAAATGGATCCCGCTGCCGCCGCTGAACAAGCACTGCGTGAAGTGGCGTTAGACTTGGAAGAAGGAGCGGATATAGTAATGGTAAAACCGGCGTTACCGTACTTGGACATCATCCGTCAGGTAAGCGAAAATTATGCGGGGGTACCGTTAGCGGCATACAATGTTTCGGGAGAATACAGTATGCTGAAAGCCGCCGCCCAAAATGGCTGGCTGGACGAAAAATCCGCAGTAATAGAATCACTAACATCAATAACACGAGCCGGTGCGGGAATAATACTGACGTACTGGGCAAAGGATATTGCGGATTGGATGAGTTGATGTTAGGCGTGTAAATAATAAAATAGGGACGAATAACAATTCGCCCCTACGGTGATATGAACAATAATAGTTCTTCTTACTGTCGCCCGTGCGGTGTCGGGTCTCCGCTTATTCCTTTGTACCAATGTCCATAGTTACGGTATGCAGCGGCTCCTCTTGCTCCGGTGGACGGACCGCCTGCTTTGGGGGCTTGCAGTCCTTGACCGTCGTTTTGTCCACTATTAAAACCGCCGCCTCCGCCGCTTACTTGGTCTTGCAATTCTCTTGTTGCCGACTGCGTGCGCCGGAGTTGTTGGGCTTGCGCATTCAACGCGTTGTTGTACTCTTGCTGCGGTTTGATATACGAATAGTAAGAATTTAGACCGCCGCGATTCAAATTTTTGTCGCGCAGCATCAACCAAGGGCTAACTGCTGGTGACTGTGCTGATGCAGTCATTGATGTGACTACGCTCAACAATACGATTCCAATAATCAGATTTATTTTAGATGTTTTCATGATAGTTACTCCATAATGTTTGTGAATAGAATATACGTCGTCTTGTGACGACTCGTAAATACAATTATACCACAAACGTTTGAGGAAGTATAGAGGCAAAGTGTAAAGTTTGTACAATGGTACAATGTAATCGGTCACCCAATTGACAAACAAACTCTACACTTCACTCTCTACGCTATTAATAATATCCGCCGGTTGTTGCACCGCTTAGGTAATATTGCCAGCCGGAAAATGTGCTGCTCATTAGCATCGAGATACCGAGTACACGTTCGACAGGTGCAATCCACTTTGCTAGCATACCATCCATCATCACCCAACGGTCTTCTACAACATAAACTCTGTCACCGGGTAATAGTTGATAATTCGTCTGCGATTGTGCGTATGCGGTCACTGCAATCCAGTCAACCGGTAATATCACCGGCTTATTCGTGTTGTGAACCGGTCTCGCAACCCAAATTCGTTTTGAACATTGCGGCATTAGCCCGTTGACATTTGAAATCGCTTTGAGTACGTTTTCGTTTCCAGTATAAGGAAACGACCAAACCATTTCCTGTCTCGCTACCGACTGGAATATAACATAATAATCTTTGCTGTTGAAACTATAAACATCAACCGCAATCTGTGGATGATCGAGGTGTTTCGACAGGAAAAACTCTATCGCCTCACGACATTCATCAACCGTCAAACCGTTGACATAAACCCGTCCGTAAGAACCGAGTGTAATGTAACCATCGGGACCAATCAAGTGTTCCCCATTTATCTGTTGTATCTCGCCCATTGACGCAAGTTGAACAGTAACTTGCGGGTCAATGATTGTCCCGTTCGGGTTGTCGCTTGAAACCGCGAGATGATTACGTATAACTGTCGAGATGTCGTCAATTGAAACACCGGCGGCGACGACGGTACCGTATGAATAACCGAGATTGATTTTACCGCCCGGCTCAATTGTGTAACGTCCGCGAATCGGTTCTTCTTCTAGCGTGTCTGGTACTAATATGCTCAATTGGTCAAACACTCGCAAAACATACGGCGAACGTGGAACTAAATGAACCGCGTCAACTGTTATTATGTCTGAACATTCAAGATAATAATGCGGCAATGAGGACTTCGCGACTTCGTTGCCAACATCACGAAACGCTGGCACCCCGGCTGGTTTAGGATCCCAAAACGCCGTCCGTGATACCAAACAACCACTCGAACTGCATAGAACCACAAGCAGCAAAAAACTACTGGCAACTCGTAACAACAAGCTAGAACAGATTTTTGTTTGTGACTTTATCTTATACACGGCTGATATCCTACTTCCATTTTGCACCACATTCCGCGAAGGACGCGATTGTGCGAAACTACTAATACGACGAACACTTGAAAGTGCATACCACACATTCCCCTACTCCGTCGAGGTATCGTAGATAGCATCGTTTGCCGTTCACAAGATTGCTGGCAAAAGAATAATATAGATTTTTTGCAAAATTATATCAAGACTATCCGTTATAATTGGCATAGGGCGAGTAAGTTGCAAAACAATTTTTGGTTTCCCAAAGTGTAACAGAATGAACGGGAAAACCGAAAATAACGGCTTTTTCGTATATTAGACGGGCAATATTTTCTGCAGTGGGATTGGATTGCATAACGTTTACCGGTTCACCAGCAACACGCAAAACATCAAGAAGCGGGTCGGACTGGGACAACAAAAGTTTGTGGTCTAACTCCGAATCAATCCAGTTACCAAGTTGACGTTTAATTTCCGCAAAGTCAACAACCATTCCGAGTTCATCAGTATCCTCAGATTGTAAAGTAACACGAACCACTCCGTTATGCCCGTGCAAATGAGCGCAACGTCCGGCGTATCCGAGTAAACGGTGGGCGTAACAAAAATTGAAGTCGCGTGAAACTGTAAACATTGTGTTATTCTTAAAATGATTTTGACACGTGCGTCATTCATCCTTCACACACCTAAATCCTAAATCGTGGTATGACAGCGTTTGTGGTTGCCACGAGCGAGCGTAGATGCGGTATAGTGCGGCGTTGTTTTCCGCACTTAGAAATGAACCGCCGCGTATCGTTCGGCATACGTTTTTTGTTTTCGCGTCTTCGTTTTTTATTTTGTATTGTCCGTCGTTCAGCCGCACACTAAGCAGCGGAACATCTTCTTGTTTGCAATTGTTTTCCGACGCGCCTGTTGGGTTTTCACGCGGCGACTGACGATAATAATTTTCTGAATAACGGTCATAACACCACTCCGCTACGTTACCGGCTTGGTCGTACAAACCGTAAACCGACGGTTCAAACGAACCAACCGGCGCAGTCAACATAAACCCATCACGTACGCTGTTTTCTCGCGGGAAAACGCCTTGCCACAAATTCGCCGCGAATTTACCGTTTTCGTAACGCCGTTCGCCCCACGTATATGTCGCGGATTGCCGCCCGCCTTTCGCCGCGTATTCCCACTCCGCTTCGGTCGGCAACCGCTTGCCCGCCCAGTAACAAAACGCGGCAGCATCTTCCCAACTTACGTGAACAACCGGATGATTCAACTGACTTCGTAACGCCGGATTGTCGCGGTATGACTCACTAGGTCGCCCTTGCGGATTCCACCAGCACGCGCCAACTTTGCGAACCCATTGCCGTTTGTCGGTATCGAAAACGTAGCCCCATCCGCGATATTCCGCCGCCGTAACATAGTTTGTCGATTTGACAAACAGTTGAAATTGCCGGTTCGTAACTTCGTAACAGTCAATACTGAATCGCGAAATGTAAACCTCGTGAACGGGACGGTGTTCTGCTTCGTTGCCTACGTTTGCCCCCATCAAAATCAGACCGCCTACAAGATCAA
>JAITST010000396.1 GCA_031287585.1 Planctomycetaceae bacterium
CAAAACGATTCCGTGCTACCTTGTGATTTTCGACCGGCGGAGCGAAGATAAAAAATTACCGTGGGAACAACGGATTACTTGGAATGTCGAAGGCGAAATTACGGTGATTGGTTGCTGAATACCCTAAAAATAAATTACTAACTTTTAGGGAAACACTCTACTCCGTCCTCCGCTCTGTCAATCTGTACAAATTAGATAATCCTTTGCGCCGGTTTGAAGAGGGGCAGGGAGACGATTTTGCAAAGTATGTGGCTAATGGGACACGGAAATGAGAAATCCCGGCACAAATAATTTTCAATCGTGTGCGATATAATACAAGAAAATCCTGAATTTACTCTCAAAACCCGCAAAACTGATAAATTATTGCCTCATATCCCCTAGACCAATTTCAATTCTAGGTTAAACTTGTGGTGTTAAAAATTTTTTGGGCTTCCGCCTTTGGCGGTTTTTTTGCACGGAGCGAAACAATATGACGTACACTTTGACTAACGAAATAAGACAGAGTATCAAGGAAATACTCGGTTATCTTAACTTTTCGTCGGGTAATCGCGACACTAAATTTTATGTTGCAGTCAACCAACTTTATGAATTTTTGTTTGACGAATGTGATAAAGTTACAACTGTTTATAGCGAAATGATTCTACTTTTGCGAGATGAACTCGCGGAATTGTCGCAGTTATCTGATGTTTTTCGTAAAACAGATCAGGCGGAGAGAGTATTAGATATTGTAAATAATCATTTTTTCGCTGCTTATCGAAAGTATCACTCCGAATTATTATTCCACCAGACCAACCTCACACTTTTTACTCCGTTTTTCCTCGCGCGCACATTTGAAACTATTCTCGCTCTCCCAATTTACGAACTCGAAACCGACGAAATTGTTGAGCAGGCGATTTTCAAACTTGACGATTTACTGGGTTATCGTCCTGTACCGGTTCTCGAAGGTCACGAGAAACACCAGCCGGACGCGCACGAATGGGTTGCGCCGATTCCGCTTTACGTTGACGGTGCGGGCGTTGCGTTCGGACGTTATCAACGTGTTATCGAAATTGCACTTGAATTGTTGCGCGGTACGCCCGAAGACATCCTTCGCGAAGCCGGACTTCATACCGATAAAATACAGGAAATAGTTCTCGATCCGCGTGCTTACGACTTCGACCATCCCGTCAATCGCCGTCCGAACTATCATTTCGGAACGTGGGACCCCGATTTCATCGACAAACAAGGTTTTTACCGTCGGTTCGTTATTCACCAGATGACTATTGACTGCATCGTTCAACGTTACGAAACCGCGTATATGGGCGAGTCCGAATCGCCTATTGAGCCGCTTGACGTTCTGCAATTCGAGGCGGGCGCGGTCTTGGCGGGAACGATGTTGATGGGCAGCGGGATCACCGGCGACAACCCGCACACGTACAGTTCCGACGTTTCACTCTCAACATTGATGCCGATTATCGCCGCGTATCGTGACCGTTTTTACGAACACTTGCAGAAAGTTCGTGACACGTCAAGCAAAATCGCGAAGAGGAAAAAAACGCCGCAATCGGCTGACCCCGCAAACGTTCAACAACCATTCGGCGGCGCGCGTCAGGACTTGAACAAGCGGCTAGCCAAACGCCGTGCTGACCAACTTCAGCGTCTGCACCTGTCGCGAACTTACGCACGGATGGGTTACTTCGATGCCGCCGAAAAACAGGCGGACATTATCGCGGTTCCGTCTGCGCGAATTTTATGCAAGATTGATTGCCTGATAACACAATCGCATCTGCTCGCCGACCACGATAAGTTTGCGGAAGCCGCCGCGTTGTTGCCGCAAATCGAAGACTTGTTACACAGAGGAATCGCGTGCGGTTCGATAGTTGACCCTTGGACAATTTTAGGTTTCGCCGCGCAATACAGTTTGTTCGCCGCCGTTGACAACACTATTCACGACCACCGCGTTGATGACCTCATCACGCTCATTGATTCAATTTTCGACTTGTACAGCCGTTTGCAAAAGGAATCTGCCGCTGGCGGAATGGGTGACTTACAAGCCGACTTATCCGACAAGATGAGCGATTTGGCTGGTTGGTGGGACCAGTTCGGCAGTACGGAAGTTAGCGGTATCGAAGGTTTTTCAGGAATGGAAGCGTGGGAGTCTGCCGCGAAAGTTGCGACCGCTCTTGCCGCTTGGAACAAAGCGTCGTCCGCCGCTGGCGACATCGCGTTTTGGAATCGTCACGTCGAACGGTTCAAGTCACCGAAAGCGTTCGTGCTGCTCGGCGAAGCGTTGCTCGATCAGTGCGACCCTGTCGCCGCGATGGCGTTGTTGATGCACTGGTTAAGTCAGTCAGAAACGATTGCGTTGACGGAAGTTGACTATTCGTTCCACGCGATTGTTCTACGCTGGATTGAAGAACTTTGGGGTTCGCACAAATCACAGGAAGCGTTACCGCCGAAAAAGAATCGCAAACGTTTTACACTTATCCCGCTCAAAGAACGTTGGGGGTTGACGCAAAAGTTTTTCGACTACATCGAAGCGAACGCTGACCGTTATTGGTCTGTTCCGAATCTCGAACTCGAAGATTCGTTTTTCAAAAGCGACGCTAACAATGACGGTTTGCCGACGGGAAAAGATACCAATAACATTGGTGAGAATGATGAACCAACCAACGCGATTGATTCGACATTCAGCGCGGCATACGAAAACGTTACGTATCACGACACCGCGAACGACGGTATCGACGACGATATGATGGATTCGCCGGGTAGTACGGCGTTCAATGTCAACGATGACGATTTCGAGTTGGGACGTGAGACAGACAGAATTAGTGACCGGTTATTGTTTCTTGTTACGATTGCGAAGTTGTGGAAGTTTGCGGCGAGTAAGATTCCGACGCTTAACGAGCATGTTGCTGAACAGGAAACGATTCCGCTTAGTGATGTTGCGGAACGGTTCAACGGCTGGTTGACACAAGCGATGCAGTTTTGGGACGGGATAATGATTCTGCTTCACAAAACCGCGTCCTACGAAGTGCCAACGCCGTCCGGTACGCAGGATTCGTTGATGGAGTACGACCGTCAACGCGGCACGAAAGAAATACTGCTCGACAGAATTATTTGGACAGCGGTAGAAACCGCAGATACCGTTTTGGTTTTGCAATCCGTTCTCGGTATAACGGCACCGAAAAAGTTTCTCGGTAAGTGTAGTAGTTGGCAGGGAACAGTGTTACCGGTCTTCGCGGCAATCTATCGGGGTGACGTCAAGTTGGTGAAGAAACATTGGGGTGTGATGATGAAAAAGTTGTCACACGAATCGTTGCTTTACATACCGACATCACGCGGCGGTAACGCTGATGATATTGCGTTGTGCCGTATCTTACAACAGTGTGTCTTACGTTTACTCGAATACTCGCCGCGTCTTGGTTTGTTGACGGAAGCGTTCCAACTTCTCGAAGTGATACAACAGATGGAACACATTTTCCCGCAACAGGCAGGCGCGATAACAGAGTTTGACCGGCTGGTTGAAACGGTGACGCGGGCGATTGTCAAGAGTATTTCGGAATCGTCGAAACATTGGAAGGTATCGAAGGATTCGGAGTTCAAGGACGCGGACGAGGCGTTGGTTGATTATATGGAGCGGATTGTTGAACTTTTGTTAAGTGCGTGGCTCTCGCATAGTAAGCAGATTCGTATTTCGCCAGTTGAGTCGATAATCGACAAAAACGTTTGGATTGAGTTGAAACTGTTTATACAGAAATACGGCAAAGACCTTTTCACGCAGCAATTTATGGGCTTCGGCAACTTACGGGCGGTGCTTCATCAGGGCGTTGATAATTATCTGAACGCTCTCATCAAGATTAAGGAAGAGGAAGGCGAACTCGAACAGGCGGACAAACTCATCACCGATTTGATTGCCAATAAGTTTCCCTTCGACGAGGCGGTTTACAATCTTGAATTGATTTTTGAAGCGATTGCGGAGAATTATTCGGAGTACATTGATTACAACAGTACGACAACGCATAGCGATCACGGCGACAGGTTGTATATGTTGTTAGATATGTTGCGGGTGCAGACTGGTTACGAGCGAGTTTCGTGGAATTTGAAACCGGTTTATTGGGTTCACGACGCTTTAATACGTTGCGGTTGTCCGAAAGCGGCATCGTTGTGGGAACGCGCGGTTGCGAAACGGAGTATCAACGCGGCGGAGGAGCATCTGCGGAACTACGACCGGTTGAGTGAGAAATACGGACTGTGGTTGCCGAGTGTTCACGAACGGTTGCAGGAACGTTTTGTTAGACCGTTACACGTAGCGAGAATGTGCGGACTTGTGCCGACTGCCGTTCGTCAGGCAAGAGAAGACGGCGAGAAAACGGCGTTTGTTGAACTGGATAAACAGGTAGAAATGTTCGCGAGAGAACCGATGGGGGTTGGTTTTGAAATGCCGGAATGGTTGTCGTCGTTGCAGGAAGAGGTAATTTCAACAAGACCTGACGAAGCCGAAAACAAATCAGAAGAAGATGCGTTAAATCCAACACCAATGTTTGAACAAGTACGCTTCTCACGAAGCGAATTGGACGCGATAATAATAAAAATCAGCAGAAGTGCGAGGTTCGGACATTAGACCTGATACGGTTTATACTCTTGTAGAGACGCGATGCGGCAATCGCCGTCTCTACTTGACAGTAATATAATTTCCCATAAAATTAACAGGTGCGGGAAGGATGATTTATCACCGAAGGTCAGAGTGCGAATCTAATATCATTTCATTTTACAAACTAAACAAATGTCCATACAAAATTGTCAACGTCAACTTGTCGTTCACGGGAAAACATACTCTTACTTTTCTCTTAACGAACTCGGTTCTGTTTCTCATTTACCTTTTTCTGTTCGCGTTTTACTCGAATCACTTTTGCGGAATCGGGATGGTGTTTCGGTCACTGATGACGATGTTACTCGTTTGCTCGGTTGGGGAGCCGACAAAAAAGGTGCTGGTGACAACGAGGACGGCGATGTTGAAGTTCCTTTCAAACCCTCGCGTGTTATCTTGCAGGACTTTACCGGTGTGCCGGCTGTTGTTGATTTGGCTGCAATGCGGGCGGCAATGAAATTTCTCGGCGGCAACCCTACCAAAATTAACCCGCTTATTCCGGTTGACCTTGTTATTGATCATTCGGTTCAAACCGACTTTTACGGTACCGCGGACGCTCAAAATAAAAACGCTGTTCTTGAATTTCAACGTAACTCCGAACGTTATGCCTTGCTCCGTTGGGCACAGCAGTCACTTGATAACTTCCGTGTCGTGCCGCCGTCGGTTGGTATCATACATCAAGTCAACCTCGAATTTTTGTCGCCCGTTGTTATGCAGCAAGCAAACGCTGACACCGCTGTTGCGGCGGTTATCTATCCCGATTCGGTTGTCGGTACTGATAGTCATACAGTTATGATAAACGGTCTCGGCGTTTTGGGTTGGGGCGTTGGCGGAATTGAGGCGGAGGCGGTTATGCTTGGACAACCGTATTACATGCTCGCGCCGGAAGTAATCGGTGTTGAATTGGTTGGTCGTTTGCGAAACGGCGTTACCGCAACCGACCTAGTTCTCACGATGACAGAGATTTTGCGCCGCGAGGGAGTTGTCGGAAAGTTTGTCGAATTTTTCGGCAGCGGTGCGCGGACGATGCCGGTTGCTGACCGCGCGGTTCTCGCAAACATGGCTCCTGAGTACGGCGCGACGATGGGGTTCTTTCCGGTTGACGAACAAACTATTTCGTTTCTGCGTCAAACAGGCAGGAGTGACGAACAGGTTGCGATTGTTGAAGCGTACTGTAAAGCGAACGCTTTGTTCTCGACAGACGGCGAACAAACTCCGCGTTATACCAAAATTCTTTCGTTTGACCTCGCGAATGTCGAACCAACTCTCGCGGGACCAAAACGACCGCAAGACCGAGTGCCGCTCAAAGATATGAAACCCGCGTTTGCAAAATCGTTGTCGGCACCGGTCAAGGAACGCGGTTTCGCGGTCACAGCTGCTAACAATACTAACGCGGCGACGATAACTTACGACGACGGCACGACAGAAACGTTACGTCACGGCTCGGTAGTTATCGCGTCGATTACAAGTTGTACGAACACGAGTAATCCGAATCTGATAATCGCGGCGGGTTTGTTGGCACAGAAAGCGGCAGCGTTAGGACTGAAACCGCCGCGTTACGTTAAGACGAGTTTCGGTCCCGGCAGCCGTGTCGTTGTTGATTACCTGACGAAAGCCGGACTGCTCACGCCGCTCGAAACGCTTGGGTTTAACGTTGTCGGTTACGGTTGTTTGACGTGCATCGGGAACAGCGGTAATTTGCCGAAACCAGTTGTGGACGCGGTCAGTGATTTGGTTGTCGCAGCGGTTTTGAGCGGTAACAGAAATTTCGAGGGACGGGTTAATCCGCTAGTGAAGGCGAATTATCTCGCAAGCCCGCCGCTCGTTGTCGCGTTTGCGTTGGCGGGACGAGTTGATATTGATGTTGAAAACGAACCGCTCGGAGTTAGTAAGAACGGGCAACAGGTTTTCCTTCGCGACATTTTCCCAACTGACGCGGAAGTCGCCGCGGCTGTGAGTAAGAACATCGAACCGCAAATGTACGCGGAACGCTATCGCGGCGTGTTCGGGATTAACAAGGATTGGAACGCGATACCAGCGAAGCCGTCGGGTTTGTTCAAGTTCGACGAGTCGAGTACGTACATTCAGGAGCCGCCGTTTTTGCTCAATATGCGTTTCACGCCGCCGCCTGCGGAGCCGATTGAGTACGCCCGTTGCCTTGCCGCGTTCGGCGATTCAGTGACGACTGACCATATTTCCCCCGCTGGTTCGATTAAGGCGGACTCGCCAGCGGGACAGTTTTTAGTCGCGGCTGGTGTTTCGCCGACCGACTTTAACAGTTATGGTTCGCGACGCGGGAACGACCGCGTGATGACACGCGGTACATTTGCAAACATTCGTATTCGTAACCAACTTCTGCCAGAGAGTGAAGGTGGAGTGACACGTTACTTTCCGACAGGCGAAACGATGCCGATTTACGACGCGGCGATGCGTTATCGTGACGACAAAACGCCGCTGGTTATTCTCGCGGGTGCGGAATACGGGACGGGAAGCAGCCGCGACTGGGCGGCGAAGGGAACAGCGTTGCTTGGAGTGAAGGCGGTTATTGCGTCAAGTTTTGAACGGATTCATCGCGGGAATCTCGTTGGTATGGGAATACTGCCGCTGGAGTTGCCGGAAGGGGTAACGTGGCAATCGCTGGGTTTGACGGGCGATGAAACATTTTTTATCGAAGAGATAGACGAAAATTTCAAGCCGCGAAGCGGAATAACGGTGCGTGCGCAAAAGCCAGTAGATGACGACCACTACACAGAATTAAATTTTGCGGTAAAGGTACGGATTGACACACCGGTAGAATTATTGTACTATCTAAACGGCGGTATAATGCAAACGGTTATCAGAAAGTTGGTTTCGTAGAGACGCGGTCTGATGTAGAGACGCGATACGTCGCGTTATGGCGTAAAATACACCACCGTTTGTGTTTTTTACTTTTTTGTTTAACAGTTTCACTTATTCACTACCTAATGACACCGGTTTGTTATTTCGGCGATGACGACATAACCCGTGCGGCAGCGTATTTGTGCGGGGTGTTGCAGCATTTTGGAATTGATTACGACCACGTCAACAGTGGTCACGCTCCGTCAGCGGATTTCATGGAACGAGATTACGGTTTGTATATTGTGAGCGATTATCCGTATGTACGTTTTGAGGACGAGCATATCGAACACATCCAGCGGGCGGTTAGATTGGGCGCGGGGCTGTTGATGGTTGGCGGCTGGGAAAGTTTTTACGGACTAATGGGCGAGTATCACGGATCGAAGTTTGCGGATATGCTACCGGTGGTGATGCAGACGAAGGACGATCGGCATAACTGTCCGCAACCGGTTTATCTGCGAACGGCGGCAACCGGATTGGAGCATCCGATACTCGCAAACCTAAACTGGGAACGACCGCCAGCGATAGGCGGCTTTAACGCGTTCACACCGAAGGCGGGGGCGAAGTTATTGCTGGAAGGTGTAGTGGCGGATGTGCGTAACACACCGGAAAGAGCGTTGACAATAACTGCCGGTGCCGTTTATCCAATGTTGGTAGAAGGGCATTACGGCAGCGGTAGAACGGCGGCGTTGGCGTGCGATGTTGCACCGCATTGGGTCGGGCAAATGGTTGACTGGGGCGGCAAACGTATAACGCAACAGTTGCGAACGCCGGACGATAAGCCGTGCGGTTTCGTGGAGTTCGGTGACGCATACGCAAAGTTTTTGAAACAGATGTTTGACTATCTGGTAAAACCAACCGGAGTGAAATGACAATCGACAAAATAATAATACCGGTAATACTGCCGCCGTCCGACGACGGAGTATTCAAAACGTTGTTCACCCGCCCAGAATCGAAACCAGCGTTGTGCAGCGTAATTTCAGGTTTTTTGCGGCGGGCGGTTTGCAGTGTTGAGGTAATAAATTCGGAGTTATCGATTTCGGATAGCCGTGAGAAGCAGGAACGGTTTGACGTTAATTGTATGACAGACGGCGGTGAACAGATAGACGTGGAAATGCAATCGCTCGCGATGTCGGGTGATAGTTTCGTGGGCGGTCATGCGAATTTGAAGTCGCGAATAGCATACAATTTGTGTGACTTGCACGCAAAACAGGCTGCCAGCGGTGACGAGTACAGAGAACTTTTATGTTCTTACGTATTGATGTTTTGTAATTTTCCTATACACGACAAACAGACAAATTTTGTTCATCATAATTATCTCTGTGATGAGTATGGTGACAAATTGACAGAAAAAATCGGGGCGATAATAGTTGACCTGACAATGTTAGGTACCGTATTGAAAAAAACACCTACGGAAATGACGGACGAAGAAAAGTGGTCAATATTTTTCCGCTATGCTAACGAAAGAAAGCATCGCAATTTAATAAACACAATAATTTCAAACAATAAGGAGATACAAATGGCAAACGAAATCCTGACATCAATAAGCCAAAACGAAAAAGAGCGGGCGCACTATCATTCGCGTATGCTGTTCCAAATGGATGAGCAAAGTAACAGAGCGGCGGAACGAAGAATGGGACGCGAGGAAGGACTGAAAGAGGGACGTGAAAGACAAGTTCGCGATACGGTCAGTATGATGCTTGCTAGTGATTATTCAGTAAGCGAAATTGCGAGAATTAACAAATTGCCAATATCAATTGTCGAAAAAATACGTGATGAAATGGAAAATGATGTATGAGTTCCACTAAATTAAAATCCTAACACATCAAAAAATTTTACCGAAGGAGATTAAATAAATGCCTACCACACGTGGTGTATTGGCACTTGAAGATGGACAGTGTTTTTCCGGTATTTCCGTTGGACACGAAGGTTTTGCGTATGGCGAAGTCGTGTTTAATACATCTATGACTGGTTATCAGGAAGTTTTGACCGACCCCTCTTACGCCGGTCAAATTGTCACGATGACTTACCCGCTTATCGGGAATACCGGTATCAACGATGAAGATAACGAATCCGCGAAGCCGCGTTTGCGTGGCTTCGTCTTACGCGAAATATCCGCAACGTACTCAAATTGGCGTGCGAAGCGTTCGTTGCAAGATTACGTGAAAGAGAACCAAATCGTCACGCTATCTGAAATCGACACCCGCTCGTTGACTCGCCATATCAGAACACGCGGAGCGATGCGTGCGGTCATAGGTTGCGGCGATTGGAGTACCGACGAATTGGTACGGCGTGCGAAAGAATCACCGCGTCTGGAAGACGAAAACCTGGTCGAATTGGTAACGGCAAGCAAACCGTACAAGTGGGACGAGCCGGCAACGTGGCACAAACCGAGTCAGCAATACAAACGTAAAATTGTAGTTTACGATTTCGGTATCAAGTGGAATATGTTGCGGCTGTTGGTGTCGTATGGTGCGAACGTCGAGGTAGTTCCCGCGTCAACGAGTGCGGAAACGGTGTTGATGATGAAACCGGACGGAGTAATGTTATCAAACGGACCAGGCGACCCTGCGCGTCTTGATAGTATCGTGAGCGAAGTGAAGAAATTGATAACAAAATTGCCGGTGTTTGGAATCTGTCTGGGTCATCAGTTGATAGGGCGGGCATACAACGCGAAAACGTTCAAACTAAAATTCGGACACCGCGGCGCGAACCAGCCGGTACAAAATCTGAAAACGGGACAGGTGGAAATCTCGCTGCAAAATCACGGATTCTGCGTTGACTCAGAAACGCTTCCGAACGATGTTGAGGTACTATACAAAAACCTAAACGATAATACTGTTGAGGGAATCGCCCACAAAAATAATCCGGTATTCTCGGTACAATATCACCCGGAAGCAGCTGCGGGACCGCACGATTCGGTAGCGTTGTTTGAAAAATTTTTGAAACAGGGGTAACTTATATTCACGACAGTTGAAAATTGTGTCCTTCGAGTGACGGTTTACTGTCAAGCAATGACACGTTAGCAGTCCAACGAGACAGCGGTCAAACAGATGACGAAGAATACCGGCTACGGTATAACAGCGAGTTTTGAGATGCGGTAAATCGTGCATCAAAACTATAAATGAAGTCAATTTTAGATTTAGAAATCATATCGACTAAAATTCAAAACCAAAATATAATCACTAAAAAATGTCCCAATTTCAAACTATCCCTGACAAACTAAGTCAGGTTTATGCGCTGCTAAAACCGGATATGGACGCTCTGGAAAATCTAGTGGCAAGCGAACTCGTAAACAATGACACGTTTGTTGACGAAGTAGTTCGCTACGCATTCCGTCTGGGCGGCAAGCGTCTCCGTCCGGCACTGGTATTCCTAGCTGGTCACGCGTGCGGTAAGGTAGGTGAACCACACTACTTAATCGCAACAGCAATCGAACTAACACACACCGGCACGTTACTACACGACGACATTCTGGACGGAGCCGCAATACGCCGTCATTTGGCAACGCTAAATGTCAGGTGGGATAGCAACACCGCCCTGTTAGCCGGCGACCTGCTTTTCACGTTCGCGATGCAAATGATAACCCGTTTTGATGACATAAACTGTTACAGAATTATGTCGGACGCAATACAAAGAACGTGTCGCGGTGAACTGCGTCAAATGGGAGCGAGAAACCGTTTCGACATAACAGAGGGCGAATATCTGGACATCCTATCAGACAAAACAGCCGCCCTAATCGAGGTAAGTTGCCAACTAGGAGCGTCCGAATCCAACGCTCCGCCCGAAACCGTACAAGCGTTTCGTAAGTACGGTCACCACGTAGGAATGGCGTTCCAAATAGCGGACGACATCCTAGACCTAACGGGTGTAGAAGGCGAAACCGGCAAAACACTAGGCACTGACCTAATAAATCGCAAAGCTACCCTACCGTTAATCCACTACTTACACACAGCCGCCCCCGATGACCGTGAAAAGATGCTAAACCTGGTAACGGACGACGAACTAGGAAACGGCAACAGCGAAGCGATAGTAAAAGAGACAATAAAACGTCTAAAAGAATCCGGTTCGATAAAAGAAGCAAGAAAAAAAGCGGAGCAATACGTGAATAGGGCAATAGAACAAATCCCGAAAAATACGGGAAAATCAATCAAAACAGCACTAGAAACAATAGCCAACTTCGCAATATCAAGAAAAACATAAACAAACAAGCGTCACCCCCCGTTGCAAAAAAGAGAAAAAAGAATAAAATTAAACAATAATAAAAAATAGGAGTTGTAAAAAACCGGAGTGAGCCGGGCGCATAGCTCAGTTGGTTAGAGCGCGTCCCTGATAAGGACGAGGTCCATGGTTCGAATCCATGTGCGCCCATATTTCTTTTTCGCTGTTTTTTGTAACGTTTTGTAAGTTGTTGCAATCTAATGAGTTGTGTAAATCGTCAAAAATTATTTGCTGTTCAATTCCGTCATTTTCTGCCCCATTTTTGCCCCAAAAAGAAAACTCTGCCCCATATTCTGCCCCAAAGTTTTGACAAATTTGATGTTTTTCAGTGTCGGCGGTCAGTGTCTTTTCGCTTTGTGGTTGTCCAACTTTTTGACCGTTCGCCCGTTCAATCTGGTCGCGGGTGATACTCCGATAATGTCTGCGCGATACACCAACGGTATGACCTATCCATTTCGATTCTTCATACTCCCCAAACTCTACCGCTATTTCGTCTGATAATGTCCGTCTCATATTTTGAAACGGCTTATCCCATATTTTCACCCCCGCACGTCCCCAAAGTTGCTCTATGAATGACCGCATACTTTTGGGCAATCCATCGGGAAAAATCAGGTCACTGTCTCCTTCTTCCAGCAACGAATACGAATCTTCAAGGTACGGTCGCAATCGCTCGAATATCGGCACGTCGTACCGCGTGCTTTTTGTCTTTGGACTATGAATAGTGAATGTTCCCGCTTTCCAGTCAACTTCACTCCATCGTAAGCCCCCCAACTCGCTTGGTATCCGTAAACCGGCGTAACGTGCAAGGGCAATTATTAGACGCTGTTTCGCGTTTACGCAACCTTTGTCTATCAATTGTTGCGTCTCTTCAACTGTTACGGTGTAGTACCGGCTTTCGTTGGTTTGGCTTCCACTGACAACGTGGGCAAATGGATTGCGTGTAAGAATTTCACACTTGACCGCATAATTAAAAAAAGACTTCGCAACGCCGATTACTTTTGAGACGGTTGCAGTCGCCCGCTTGCCATTGGTGCTTGTCGGTTTGTCTTCCAACCATCGCCGAAACTTCGCCGCTTGCTCTGGTTTAATCATATCTATCGCGGTATCTTTACCAAAGTATTCAAACAACAAATTTCGCACCCGCCTGTAAATGTCCCGCGTTGCCTTTTCGCAGTCTGTTCGGCTCTCAATGTAACCATCAAGAAACGTCCCTAATCGGCTTGCCTTACGTTCCGATACAAGTCCCATTTCGGATAATTTCGTGTGAAGGTCATCGGGGATACGTCCAATCCACGCCGCTGTCACCTGTGGCACTGGACAACCCGATAACACACTTGAAACAAGCCCCTCTACGTGCGTTAGCACCGTCTGCGCGTCCTTCTTCGAGATATTGCCGAGTACGATTGTACGGCGTTCGTTATGGTGAATTAGCCGAACCTTGTATGAAGTGCCGCTTTTTGTGCGGTATGTCTGTAAACTAGCCATAGTAATAAAGTCTCCGTAAAGGGTTAAAATGTCTTGCAATTTTACCGTCATTTGCTTTTGCGGTCAATTGCAAGTGACGGAATTGTCTTGTGTTTTGCTGTGACGGGTTGTTATTCAAACTCGCCTTTTGCCTTCAATGTCATAAAGTATTGTCTGCCTTTGGCAGTTACAACGCACTGTGTATAATGGTGTCCGTTACTTTCTTTGTGATTTGTGAAATACTCGATGTGTTGGAATATCCCAACTGTTCGGCAATGTCTTTGGCGACAAACCAAAGATTGTTGTCGCGGTCAACGATTCTTACCGGCGAACCGGCATAATTGAAAATTATTAAGTCGTTCATAGTAAATTCCCTTCATATTGTTCCGACACACTGGTTTGGGTTGTGGTTTGGTATTGTGTTAGCAATTCTGGAAACGGCACGGTGTCCAAAGATTCCCCCAAAGAATCCAAAGATTCCCGTATTTCTATCTGGGAATCTTTGGATTCTTTGGGGAATCTTTGGGCGGGCAACTCCCACATCCATTTTCCTTGAAAACCCTCCTTGTGAGTTTTTACTCCGATTTTTGTTCTGGCTCGTTTCAATTGTTTTAATACAAAACCTTCCTCTTGACCGGCGTTGAAAACTTCGGTCGCTGGCTTCGCTCCGTCTGCCAAAAACTCACGTAACCAGTTTTGGCAATCAATCCCGTTTTCGGTCGCGTTATCGTTTTGGATAAAATCCTGAAACTTCAACTCTGATTCGTAGTTGTCGATTTCGGCAATGCCGATTTTGTTGACTTCTACAATATGAAACTCGATTGACTTTGCTTTTTTCGCTAGCGATTGTTTTGTGTTGACCGCAATCGAACCGCCATCTGGTTTTTCCATTACAGACCAAACACACCTAGCCGCTCCCTGAATCGCACTGCTCCCGCGTCCAAAGTCGATACCGTCATTGACCTGCCCCTTTCCGGCGTGGTGTGCAATTAGAATTGTCAAACCGTTGTCACGTGCTTTCGCTTCAAGATTCGATAACAACATTCCCATATCCTCTGCCTTGTTTTCGGACAGTCCTGATATTGCGTTTACAAGCGGGTCTATGACTATCACGGTTGCGTCATTTTTTATCGCTTCGTCAATCGCTTCGTCCCACTGTTTCCAGTTTATATTTTGTCCGTTTGGCTTTTTTATTGTGAAAATATTCTCAATGTCCGCACCGCTATTTTCGGTTTTCACACGGATAATGCCGCCGCTCTCCTCTGTAATAAAGTACGCGATTGTTTCCTGCTTTCCGAAAAAGCCAACGGATAACTTCGCAACTATCAGATGTAGCAACGCCGATTTTCCGATTGACGGCTTCCCCATAAAAAACGTAACGTGACCACGTGGAATGTGACCATCCCAAACCCACTCAATTACTTCGGGTTGTTCGTCTGATAAGCGGGTTACTACAAGGCGTTGTTTTTCGATTCGTTCTGTATCGTTGTCTGCCGATTCAACTTCGTCAGCGGCTTGGAACACGTCGGCGTTGTCTAACATTATTGCCAGGCGTTCCGCCGCCCCCTCATAATCGTCGGCAAACGAGTCGATGAAGTCGGCAACGTCCCGTCCGTCTGTTTCGTCCGGGTAGAAGTCGATAAACCGAACATCGCAACCGGCTGTGGTTAGGGCTTTGCCGACGCGGTTCATATATTTTCGTCCGGTCACGTCACTGTCAGTAAACAGGTAAACGGGGCGGTCGTGTACAAACTTCGTCCAGTCAAGTTTTGTGTTACTCCCGCCGCTCGCGGTGGTTACGATACCAAAATCAGTTCCGGTTTTATCTGATAATTCACGGATTGCGTCACAACACTTTTCGCCCTCAACTATGATAATCGGCGTTTCGGAATTGTTGACGATTTCGGGCTGATGTAACGGGACGAGTTCAACGCCGGTCATACCTTTGACGTAACTGCCGGTCGCGGTATCGTATCGCAACTGAAAACAATCCTTCGCCCCGTCCGAATAATCCGCCCGGTCAACTTTGTATCGCGGTGTTCCGTCGGCGTTGCGGTATATCCAGTTTCGCCGTTGCGTGACCGTTCGCTTGCTGCTCGATGTTTTCGCGGTTGTTTTGTTGGCACGTGCGGTGTCATCGGCGGCGGTGTCAACTGCGTAAAGTTCGGATAACATCTTCACGGCGGCTGGATAGTCCACACCAAACTTAACCTTGACCGCTTCAAAAGCGTCATAAATTTTGTTCCCCTCATGACGGCAACAAACCGCTCCGTCAGTATCGAACGACTGGGCTTTGTAAAGTCGGTCAGTACCTTCGCCGCCGCAGCCAAACGGACAAGCCGTGCCGTTTTGGGTTTTCAGGTCGGTGTCAATGCCGACAAGTGAGTGCCAACGGTGCGGGGCGGATTTTATCGCGTCACGTATCTTGACAGATATATTATCTTTGCTAGAATTATTCATACTTGTTATGAATCCCTTCTAAAAAATGGATTGGCATTGCGGCGGTGTGATGACCGCCGCAATGTCGTTTCTGTTTAGTCTTTGTTCGGTTTTGTCGGTTGCGACAAGAACGCTTTCAGACGGTCAACAGGATACAAAACTCTTTTCCCTACGCGAACGTGCGGAAGTTCGTTTTTTTTCGTGAGTGAAAAAACGGTTCGGACTGACAGACCTAACAGGTTACTAACCTCTCGCATACTGTACGCAAGTTTTTCACCTTGCGGATTCTGGGTTTGTTTAAACATAGTTGGCTACTTTCTATAAAGATTGAACATTTGCAGGAGATTACAGTGTCCTGCCTATACCCTTACAGAAAAAACAACCAAACCGTATGTTGTTTTTACAAAAGAATCCTTGTAAACCATTGACTTACAAGGATTAAAAATTTTTAGAATTTTTCAACTCACGCAACTTTCACACAACTTTATATCACTTTCACACAACTTTTTTCTAATTAAAATTGTCTTTTTTCGAGGATTGTTTTGCTTTCTTCTCCGCTTTGGCGTTCTTTTCTACCTTTCGTTCTGCGTTTCCCTTTATAATTCTTTTGTGCTTCGCAAAACGTTTTTTCCAAGTCTCCGTTTTGATAAGTGCTTGCATTGTTTTTTCTGTCTTGAACTCTGAATTGTATAGTCTAATGAGTTCCGGTGCAGTTAAAAAAATCGTTTGTGGATTTTTTAGTATAGTACCGTATAACCATTTATTAACGGTAGGCGGTTTGTTGACTGGTTTACTTGCGGCTTTTACTGGTTTGTTCGCCGATTGAATCGGCGGGGCTGCGTCCGGTATTAACATAAGAGCAGGTATAGATGGTGCAGATGTGATTTGTGATTCGGCGGCTTGTTCTATTGGTTCAAAAACAGTGTCAAGTGTGAGGTCTTGGTTTTCTTTGTTCACAATGTTTTTGGCGATTACAAAAATAAAATAGTATGTTTTTTGGGGATTGTTTTTTAATTCAAGATTTCTATTTGCTATACGGATAATATCATACAACGCTGTGTTTATTGGAGTATTTTCAGGTGATATAACACCCTTCGCTATTGAAATGATAAGACGAAGTACCGTATCGGTATTGCTCGCAATATCGTTAGGTTTCTTTGTAATTTTGATAATGCGGCGTAGAGCGTTGTGTTTTCTATTATGTTCTCGTTCTTGTTGCAACCGTAATATGACAGCCGGTGATAGAAAGTGAGTGCCGACAGACGGGAACGAGAATCGTTTCTGTAAATCGCTTATGAAAGACAATCTGCGATTAAAATCTGCAAATGGGGCAGAAATCATTTTTTTCCAATCATCGAATTGTTTAAGAACGCGATTTTGTTCCTGAATCATATTCAAGAATGGAGTTTCGTATTGTTTTTGAATTGCGGCAAGATATTCATACTGCTTTTGTGCTTTGACAATCTCCTCGATAATGGTTGCCATTGATTATCCCCTTTGTGATTTTGTGTTATTTCATTCCGTTTCGACACAATGCCGCTACGTGCTGCCATTTACATTCTACCAAGCAACGGGAAAGCGTCAAGCCCCTACAATCGGCTGCAACCGCCGATTTTTTTACAGGTGTGAGAATTCAAAAGTGCCTGCGAACGTTGAATATGAGCGATTCTGTGAGACATTTTTTCGGGTAAATAAACAAAAGAAATGTATGTTATGGGCTTGCTGTTGGTTTGGGTGTTTTGCCTTTCGGTAGTACCTAACCCCCCCACCCCCTTGATGTTCGCGGCGGTTGGGCGGGGGTATAGTACACGATTCAAGGTAGGCAGGGGGCTAATCGCTCGGCGGTGCAAATCTGTACAGAAAAATGAATTTGATTTTGACGGGGGGATTAGGTACTACTTTTGACCGTTTCGGCAAAACCGCCCGCGTCACTACCCCCCATCATCTATTTGTTTTCCCTTTCCCCCAAAAACGCACCAACCCTCTAAAAAAGCCAATAGGCACAAAAAAAACGCTAACAGGTATTTCAGTTAGCGGCGGTATTTTGTCATTAGAACAACAAGTACAAACGACCAAATAGGCAACTGGTTTATTCAACAAATTCTAACGCCGATTGCCGCTGTGAGAGAATCCCATCAATTAGGGTTCGGACTACGCATAAATCGGCACTTGGTAACTTGCGTAAACTAGACAAAATTGAAATTGCCCCATATTCTGCCCCAAAAGAATTTCCGTTTTGCCGTAAGTCGTTGGTGTCAACAACTTGCGACGACTGGTTCGTTTCCATGTGCGCCCATTTATTGTTTGCATACCGGTTATGTTCTGAAATTATTGAATAGACTTGTTCGGAAACGTGAGAATAGGGGAAACAAGTGCTTGGGTTAAGCAAAATATCTCGCATTTTTCAACAATTCCAACGACTCGTTTTAGTTTCCGAATAAGTCTGTTATGTTGCCTGAACGCGGCATTTTTTGTGCCATTTGTACTTCCGCAAAACGGACATTTTAACGCAACTAAAACCATTCTTCCCACCTCCTTGACAATGGACTAAACTAACCCAAAACAGTATAAGCATTTTGAGAGTTAGTGTCAAGACAATAAGTTTAGAACATAACCGACGAAAAGAGTTACGGAAATTTCGCAAAAATTTTTCAAAAAATATGCCCGCCCCTCTTTAATTATTTTTTTTCGAGTGTTAAAATGTCGCGAGAATGAAAACTATCGGAATACTCATTCGTTTGAAAAACGTGAGGTTTGTTATGCAGACGATTGTGAAACATTTTGCTGCGTTATTTTTCGTAGTGCGAAAATGGAACTTGGTTCGTTTTTTTGTTGCGTTGGTTTTACTTGTTGCGGCGAGTTTGAAGGCATACCAACTTGTGACA
>JAITST010000436.1 GCA_031287585.1 Planctomycetaceae bacterium
TTGTTGTCCTCTCCCTCTTCCTGACCGAAGTCGATACCGGGGCTACGGTGCAACTGGGAAACGATTACTCGTTCCGCACCGTTGATGATGAACTCGCCGCCGCCTATCATAACTGGTATATCGCCGAGATACACATCTTCGTCAAACGCCTCGTTTTCGTGAATCATACGGAGACGCACTTTGAACGGTGAACCGTACGTCAGATGCAACTGGCGGCATTCGTCTGGCTCGTAACGCGGTTTCTCGAGGTCGTAGTAAAGATACTCAAGGCGGGTAGTTTTGTCTAACGACTCAATAGGGAACGATTCCCGCAAAACGGCTTCGATTCCGACATCCTTACGCTCCTTATGCGGGACATCTACCTGCAAAAACCGGCTATACCGTTGTGTTTGAATCATTGTCAAGTCGGGAATCGGATGGTCCGCTTCCTGGCTACCAAATTTTTTACAATTCGGGAAATAAGTACGTCGCTGTGCCGGTGTGGGCATAATTTTAATCTCCTAACGCGAAAAGGTTGATGTGTAAAAAAATATTAGCAAAGTTATAAGTTAAACGAAAAATGTGTATCAGTAAATAAAATAGTTGACGTGTAGTAATTAAAAAATCTAACATATCTCAAAAATTAAAAAGCCATCAAAAGGGTAAACGAAGCGCAACAAAGTACACCGCCAAAGAAGCAAAACAACATACTTCGTGGCTCATAAATGAAAAGATTCGGAAAACCGATGTGAGAGATAGGCATGCCGTGGACCTGTTGTTAAACGTCGTTATGGTCGTTAAGAATGAGGAAAGTTGGAAACAGCGCAAACTACAACAAAGTGATATTTTAACACAACTGCGCAATTCCGCAAGGGGGGAGTAAAAAATTTAGAAGGAGCGAAGGAGCGGCATCCACTTGTAAAAATTTCACTATCTGCTAAAATTACTCGTATTGTCTTTTGTTGATTTTTGTTTTACCCTTTTTTATTAGGAGACTATCGTGTCTGAACATGAACAAACTAACGAGCAACGTCAGGTGAACATTGAGATTGATGATTCGAAAGTTGTTGGCGTGTATGCTAATTTTTGCCGCGTGATTGCGATGCCGGAGGAGATGATAATTGATTTCGGTTTGAATCAGCAACCAGTTGGTGTGCCGTCGTCGCCGATTCCGGTTACGCAGCGGGTTATCCTCAACTACTACACCGCCAAGCGGATGTTGTACCCGCTGCAAGAAACGATTCGCCGTCACGAAGAATCTTACGGTACGCTTGAAATCGACTTGCGTAAGCGGATTAAGAAAGCACAGGAAGGCGAGAAATAGTAGAATAATGGAAGAGCAAATACTTGTTGTCCCAACTCAACTCTTTCGCGAGTTGGGACGCTTTCACGGTTTTTGCGGCGACGCTGAAACTTATACGCGAGTGTTGCTTGACCCGCGAAACATTGTTTTCAAGCCGCGTAGTTCGGTCGAAAACGATGCGTCGTTCAAGCAACTGATTCCGTATATGCTGTTCTGTCATACTAATGCCGCGGGAAAGACGAGCGTGTTTCGTTACGTTCGCGGCAAAGGTATGGGCGAAAAACGGCTGCACGGCAGAGCGAGTGTCGGTATCGGCGGACATTTGTCGTTGGTTGACGTGAACGAGGCAGTTGACGTTTATCGTGCCGGCATGCAACGCGAGTTGAACGAGGAGGTGACAATAAACTCCTGTTACACGGAACGATGCGTGGGGCTGATAAACGATGACAGTACAGAAGTCGGCTCGGTTCACTTGGGAGTAGTACACCGCTTCGACCTCGAAGAACCAAACGTGGTACCAAACGAAACGGACATAATCGAAAGCGGTTTCGTACCGGTAGAAGAGTTGTTACGTAACAGCGAAGAGTTTGAGACGTGGTCGTCAATTGCGTTGCAGGCGTTATTTGGGTGATTTACTTTTCGTAGAATCGTGTAGTATATGAACACTCAAAAAACATTAGAAAATCTCTAAAAACTCTTTTTTAACGCGGGTGACGCAAAGAATCGCGGGGGGGTATTTTTTTTGTAACTTATTCTATTGTAAATTATTACAATAGATTCTCAAAAATAAAATCCTGCGTTTCTCTGCGAACTCTGCGGTTAAATTTTGGTTAGGGTGTGTAAAAAGTATGTAGGTATTTTGGCAGGGTATTCTATTGACAATCCCACGGGGTATTGTCGCAAAAAGTGGGGTGGTTATACAAAACCTACAAAAAATTTACACAACCTTAGGCGTTGCGTGTTGGCGAGGAGAATGCCGAGTGCGAGCAGTAGGAAGTAACGTTGACAAATCTGTGAAAGATTCATTGAAACGGACTTGATTACGTTTTGGAATTGCGATAAAATACCCTGTTGACAATCCATTGTCGCAAATGGTGGGGTGAAAGTCTGTTGTTTGTTTACATCTTACACCGAATACTCACTTTTTTGCAAGGGCAAAATTTAGAAAGTGCAGATCCACTCGTTACATTTAATAATCCATAACCAACATTTTGAGTTACGGCTACATCACGACACAAAGGATTTTCAATCGCGATGAGTACACAGACGCGAATGGAAATGTTATACTTATTTATTACAGTTGAAAATTCACTGTAACAAAATTACCTCCCAAAAATCCTATGTCACTTCCAACTACTTCTAACAGATATTCGCAAGTTGTTTATACCAACAAGGCACGTTGTCGGGATTGTTACCGTTGTGTTCGCGTTTGCCCTGTCAAGGCGATACGGATGGAAGAGGGGCAAGCATCTGTTATTGGTGAACTCTGTTTGTCTTGCGGTACTTGCGTTCGCGAATGTCCGCAGAAAGCGAAGTTGTTTCGTAACGATGTCGAACTCGCGTCGCGGTTGATTTCGTCTGGTCGTAAAACGGCTTGCAGTCTTGCACCGTCATTCGCGGGTTTTTTTCCCTCGTGGCAACGCCGTCGGATGCCGTCTGTTTTGCGTCGTCTTGGTTTTACTCACGTTAGCGAAACAGCCGTCGGAGCATTTTACTCCGCCCTTGCGACCGCTGACTACGTCAACAAACATTCACGCGACCCCAATCTCGGCACGTCCTGCCCCGCGTTCGTCGATTACGTTCTCAACTACCGTTCAGACCTCGCGCGTTATCTTGTACCGGTTGATTCTCCGATGGTTGCACACGCGAAATACTTGCGTTCAAAACTCGGCGAAGATACGGCTGTTATCTTCATCGGTCCTTGTACGGCGAAGAAAGCGGAGGCGGCACGGACTGGCGGTGACGGTACAATCGACTGCGTACTTACGTTTACCGAATTGTTCGAGTGGTTGACGAGCGAACGTATTGAAATCGCGGGTTTCGAGGAGAGCGGGTTCGACATCACGCCGCACGGTGTTTCGCGTCTGTTCCCGCTTGAAGGCGGTTGCGTTGTGACAGCAGGTTTTAACGCCGACATTATGCACCCGAACATCGTAGCCGTTAGTGGTTTCGAGAACATCGACGCGGCACTGGACGATATGAAGCCTGGTCAGTTTATCGAGCCGCTGTTTTGTCCTCACGGTTGCGCGGGCGGACCTGCGACGAACGACGCGGCAAGTTTTTATGAGGCACGGCTCAACATTATGGATTACAACACTGAGTCGATTGAGTTCTCACCGAAGACACCGCAAGATAGTTTGGAACTCGACGATGACGACCGTAAGTTTATGGAAACGCTCGCGACGCAGTTTCGTGTTCCGAAGAAGCCAGTCAAGCGCGATGTGACGGAGCAGGCGATTCGTGAGGTTTACGAGAATACGGGTAAGGCAGACCCGATTAACCAACTTGATTGCGGTGCGTGCGGTTATCCGAGTTGCCGCGCGAAGGCGATTGCGGTTATACAAGGAATGGCGGAGATTGATATGTGTTTGCCGTTTGTTAAACGAAAGGCGTTGCAACGGATTGACCGTATCGTTGAGACAAGTCCGAACGGTATTGTTACTCTTGATGAACATCTGAACATTATCAGTATGAATCCGGCGTTCCGTGCGTTTTTCAAGTGTAGTAACGCGGTGAGCGGGAAACCGATTTCGTATCTGATGGATCCCGAACCGTTTGAACGTCTGCTCGCCGAACCGAATAAACAGGTGAACGTAATCGTGAATCACGCGGCGTACAATTTGGTATGTAACGAGTTTATCTACGTGTTGCCGGACGAACACCAATTTATCGGGATTTTCGTAAACATTACAAGTCAGGAAAAAAATCAGTCACAACTAGATGAGTTACGTGAAAAAACGGTAATCCAAGCCCGCGAGTTGTTGGAGCAACAGTTGCTGATGGCGGAAACGGTTGCGTCGGCATTAGGAGAAAACGCGGCACGAGCGGAGGCGTTGCTTGAACATTTGATGGAGCAGGCGGTGAATAAAGATTAGGGGATGCGTGATTTATTCCGCATTTGATGTTCCGATAGGGGCGGTATATCCTAATTTTCGCGTTAAAAAATCCATCACCATCCCGACGACATTTCCCGTTTTCCGTTTTCGATTACCATTGCTTCTGTGTTTGGTAAACGTTCGATTATTTGTATTCCTTTCTTCGCACCGAGTACGCACATTATTGATGCTAATACGTCGGCTGTTGTTGCGTTGTCAGAACGTACTGCCGCGAAACGCGGCGTTGTCACTCCTAGTCCGGTTTTGGGGTCTAGGATATGTGAGTAGCGAGTTCCGTTTAGTTCCACGAATTGGAACGTGTCGCCTGATACCGCTAGTGCGTTGTCTTTTAGGTTTACAAACTCTTCGACGTTATTCTTTTCGCCTACCGCAACTTTCCAGCCGCCGCTTGTCTTATCTCTTGTGCCGCCCGCTACTATGTCGCCGCCCGCGTCTATCAGGAAATTTTTCACTCCCGTTTTCTTCACCGCGTTTGCCGCCTCGTCTAACGCATAACCTTTCGCGATGCCGCCGAAATCGAATCGGATACCTTTTTTTTGCAGCCGGATAGATTTTGTTTTCTCGTCTAGTTCGACAAACTTGAAACCTACCAACGTCTGTGACTTCGTTAACAACTCGTCCGACGGCAACTCATTGTTACGCCGTGAACGCCGCCATAATCTTGTCAACGGCGCGATTGTTACATCGAACGTTCCGTCTGATAGTTCGTAAAACTTTTTCGATTCCGTTAGTACCATGAAAACGTCGTCTGAAACTTTACGCCACGTAGGTTCGGTATCGTTGTCGGCATCTTTGGTTAGCAACACGATTTCGCTGTCGCTACGATAATCGCTCATTGCCGCGTCAATGTCGTCAAACCGTTTGAACGCGGCATCCGCGGCGGTTGCCGCGTCCTGCTTCACGCCGCAGAAAACCAAAACGCGGACTGGTAAGCCCATACAAGGTTTCTCAAACTCGAACGGTTCCTCGGCGGTAACGATTGAATATGAAAGGAGCAGGAATACAAATAAAATCTTTTGCATTTGATTATGTGGTTTATTAAACGTTGATACAAATCCATACCTCGCAAGCAAATGTATTATCACAAGTATTTTACTGTACTTTCCTCAAAATCACAATACGAAAAATACATAAATTTGGTGTTTGAATTAAATGACATATATCTTTTGGGGAATGAAACACATTCAATTTGGCAACTCTTCCGAACAGTTTCTTGGAGAGTACAGT
>JAITST010000408.1 GCA_031287585.1 Planctomycetaceae bacterium
TTTGTAAGAGAAATAGTTTTGCAAAACTATTTCTCTTACAAAAATGGGGAATTTACAAAGATGGTTGCCAGCGGATGGTAATTTGTTGGCAATTGTCTGAATGAACCATTTTACAACAGGTCAACATAGTTTGACCGGCTTGATACCGGCTTCAGCGGTATTTACTGGCGGCAGAGTTCGCTAACACCGTGCGCATCGCGTTTTGAGTGATGACGTGGCGAGTGTTTGTGTATTGTTTATCCATTTTACTTTACAAAACGTTTTTACCGATGTTTGAAACGCTCCAAGACGGACTGCGGTCTGCCATACGGACACTTCGCGGCAAGGGCAAGTTGACCGAATCGAATATGCGTGATGGACTTGATTTAGTTCGTCAGTCGCTACTCGAAGCGGATGTCAGTTTTCCTGTCGTTAAGGATTTCATGGCTCGAATTTCTGAACAGGCACTCGGTGAGAAAGTCTTAAAGTTACTCGACCCGACTGAACAGTTAATCAAAATAGTCCACGAAGAACTCATCTCGCTGATGGGTCCCGTTGATAACTCTCTGCATCTCAAAGAGCCGCTAACAATTCTTATGCTATGCGGTTTGCAAGGGGCTGGTAAAACGACAACGTGTGGTAAACTTGGTTCAAAACTGCTCAAATCCGGTAATCGTCCAATGCTTGTCGCGGCTGACTTGCAACGTCCCGCCGCTATCGACCAACTTGAAATCATTGGTAAAAATCTCGATATTCCGGTTCATACTGACCGTGTCAGTAAAGACCCTGTTGCTGTTTGTCTTGCGGCTCTTGCGAAGGCGAAAGCGTCGAACTGCGATGTGTTGATTCTCGACACGGCAGGTCGGTTGCATATCGACGACGAATTGATGCAGCAACTCGTTCGCATTGACAACGAAGTCAATCCTGACCAAGTTTATTTCGTTGTTGACTCGATGACTGGTCAAGACGCGGTAAACAGTGCGAAGGCGTTCAATGAAACGCTCGAACTGGACGGAGTAATACTAACGAAACTCGACGGTGACGCGCGCGGCGGTGCGGCGTTGTCAGTAAAACACATCACCGGCGTTCCGATAAAGTTCATCGGAACAGGTGAGATGTTCGATGCTCTCGAAGAATTTCACCCTGACCGTATGGCTGGGCGTATTCTCGGAATGGGCGACGTACTCACGTTGATTGAGCAGGCGACCGAAAAACTCGACAAAGAAGCACTCGAAGAGCAACAAGAGCGTTTGATGAAAGGCGAGTTCACGCTCGACGATTTCAAAACGCAAATGTCGCAAGCGAAACGGCTTGGTAGTTTCAGTAAGATATTGAGTTTCATTCCGGGATTCAGTCAAATCTCGCAGATGATGGGGGCGGCGAATGTTGACGCTGACGATCAACTAACGCGGGTCAACGGTATCATTGATTCGATGACACCAGCCGAGCGGCGTAATCCGAACATAATCGACATACAACGCCGTCGGCGTATTGCCGCTGGTGCGGGTGTGCCGCCGAATCAGGTTAGCGAACTGATAAAAGCGTTTATGCCGATGGCGGAAATGATGAAGTCGATATCGTCAATGAAGGGCAGCGAACGTATGCGCGCGTTACAAGAGTTGACGCAACGAATGACGGCAAATCCAACCGCTCCGCTCAACGCGCCAAAAGTAGGAACAGGTAAACGCTTATCGCCAAAAGAGAAGGCAAACGCGCGTAAGCAAAGAGAGAAGGAACGTAAAAAACGAGAGCGTGAAGAAAAAAACAAACCGCAAACGTAAACCGTTCGGGCGATTGTTTATATTGCCGTTGGTTTTGGCTGGCGGTAGAAACTAATGACTCATTACTAACAACTAAACTTTAACAATTAAACTTTTTATGGCAGTAAAAATCAGACTGAAGAAAATGGGAAGACGGCATCGCCCGTATTTCCGTGTTTGTGTGATGGACGCGCGTAGTCCGCGTAATGGTCGTGTGCTGGAAGAAGTCGGGACGTATGACCCGATGGTTCCCGAAACAGATGCCCGCGCGCTATTGGACGGCGAACGCATCAATTACTGGCTCGGTGTTGGTGCGCAACCAACCGAAAAAACCGCCGTACTAATCAAAAAGTATGGCAAAGACGGTACACATTTGGAGTTGCAAAAGACCGCGTTAGAAAAGTTGGCGGCATCACGTCAACGCCGCAGTTTGCCGACGGAACTTCCGAAAGCCGCGAAAGCACCGGAAAAACGTAAACGCAAGTTTGTGAAAGTGGTGCAAGAAGCCTTACCGGAAGCGGCAACAGAAACCGCCGCGTCGGAATGAAGCGGATAACCAATATTGTCGGACAATGCTTGTTGACATACTAACGCTCTTTCCGGGAATTTTCACGGGGTTTATCAGTGAAAGTTTGTTAGCCGGAGCGGTGCGAAACGGATTGTTGACGGTGCGTTTGCACAATATGCGTGACTGGGCTGACGACAAACACAACACGATGGACGATACGCCCGCTGGCGGTGGTGCCGGAATGGTGCTGAAAGTTGACCGCGTTGTACCGAGTGTTGAGGCGGTTCAAGCGATAGATGGTGACGCGGGTAAGTTGGTGATGCTAACGCCGCAAGGCAGAACGTTGAACCAACGAATCGCGGAAAGTTTAGCCAAAGAACGACGGCTGGTTTTGTTGTGTGGACGTTACGAAGGTTTTGACGACCGCGTTCGGCAGATACTTAATCCAGACGAGATTTCGATTGGCGATTACATACTGAATGGCGGCGAAACGGCGGCGATGGTGTTGATAGAGACAGTAATGCGGCTGATACCGGGTGTACTTGGCGACAGGGATTCGAGCAAATTTGATTCGTTTTCAAACGGCAACCGGCTGTTAGAATCACCGCAGTTTACGAGACCGCGTGAGTATCGCGGTTTGCAAATACCGGAAGTGCTGTTAAACGGCAACCACGCGGCGATAGAAAAATGGCGGCAAGAGCAATCGCAAAAACTAACCCGCGAACGAAGACCCGATTTGTTTGACCGCGAACGGGAGTGATTGTAAACGTAATGTAATTTTTTAATTCATAGACAATTTTTTGTAGATAGGCAGGATAACAATATGAGTCAACAGATAATCAATCTAGTTGAAAGTTGGAGCAAGAAACCAGAGGTTTCAAAGTTTGATATAGGCGACACGGTAAACGTTCATTGCCGAATACTTGAAGGCGACAAAGAGCGTATTCAGATATTCAACGGCGTAGTAATCGCCCGTAGCGGCGGCGGTACACGTGAGATGTTCACGGTACGAAGAATAGTATCGGGTGAAGGCGTGGAACGCAAATTCCCGTTGCATTCGCCGAGAATAGCGAAGGTAGAGGTTGTGAGAAGTGCGGTGGTACGCCGTGCAAAACTATACTTCCTACGCGACCGTATAGGCAAAGCAGTCCGCTTGCGTGAACGCCGTGTAGAAAGAGTAATAGACACAACAGCCCCGCAAGAGAGAAAACAAAGACGCGGTAATAAGGGCAAAAAAAACAAAACAGAAGCCAAAGCGGCAGAGTAATGTTGTGGCATGGTTGGGAATTTTTACAAAAAGATAATTCCCCGCCTTGACGGCTTTTGTCGATTATGTACAATTGTGTTTGATGCCTTGGACGGATTGCGGGCGGTATTAGTTTTTTTGGATGAAATGCATTGTGATGGTAAGTGGCGAACAAAGGATGTTTAGTGTTTGCCATTGTCTGTTGTTTTGTTTTTCAGAGCTTGTGGCACGGAAGTCAACGAGTATTTTATTTTTTTGTGCTTCCGTTTATGATATCGTATATTGACTTTCATTTCTCTTGTCTGGTGATAGTGAGTGTGCAATCACCGCCTGTTGGCGATTTGCCAGCTGGTTACAAACCGGTATGGTTGGGTGTTTGGCTAAAATTAAAAGTGATTTTGGACAACTTATTTCTTGTATGCCCCGCTGTGCCGAAAGGCATTCATTAATTATCTGGCGGAAAATGTGTCAATATATTTTGTCAGGCAGCTACTGTTTGTGGATATGCTTTTACATATAAAATAACCTTCAATCCCCAAAGGAGACTAAAATGAAACTTTCACGTGAAAATTTGCTATTGACAGCGAGTGGTATAGTTGCTACTATGGTGCTGTGGTTTGCGGTTGCTGAAGATTCGTTAAACAAACCGAAAACCAATAAAACAGTTACACGCTACGGGCTGTCGTATGAGCCGCGTTCGTTTTCTGACAGGCTTGCTAATGTTGGTGACAGAATAGAGGCATATATCAATAGCAACAAAAAAGTAATGAGAGTTCCTTGCCATCGCTTCCGTCAACTTTTGCAGAATGGGAAAACGCGTATGGAGAAAAGAGTGAAACTTTATATGAATGGTTACAAGGATTAAAAAATGGTAACAATGACAATAATAGCAGCACTCTTCCAATCATACCAAGAGATTATAATGATATTCCGAAATCGCTTGCAGATTTTTTGATATCAAATGGTGTATTACCACCAAAACAATCAGATATAAACACGTTTTACCGCAATTTGATAATTGAGAATTTGGTAGAATATGCCAAATCAAAAAGTGGTGATTCCAATAGCGGGACAAATGGAACAATTGCACCTTTTACACCATACAGGGATGCCAAAGGTAATATCACTTTACCAACACTGCGAGTTGGTAGTAACGCAACACTAACACCTGTGATTGACCTACAACTTAACCCGAATGTAATGATTAACCCCAATCAACAATTAATCAAAAGGGGCGGGGCTGGTGTGAACGGCGTAATTGAAGTTAAAGGTTTGGATATAAAATTTGGTAGTGGAATATATGTTACCCCTACTTCAACTCTCGAAGTTTATGGAAATGTTGGGGGCAGTTTCTAAAAACTCCGCAGTCAGTTTTGCGAGTCCCAGATTTTATAAAGTTTGTGGTTTCGGAGGATAGAATTTAGACATTGCATAGGATTAGAATGTAAGGCGAGTTGTGAAGTAAGACATACTCAATACGGTTGAAAATTGCGATGCCACCCTCGCTTGCCCATTGAAAACAAGAGGTATCGTTTTA
>JAITST010000412.1 GCA_031287585.1 Planctomycetaceae bacterium
CAACTGCCGAAAACGTTTTTCAATAAAACCCATCGGCTTGCCATTGACCTCGTCCTCATTCCCTATCACGGTCGATAGGATTGAAAATCAAGTTATTGCTATTAGACCGCGGGTTTTACAGTGTCAGCGTGATTTCGTATTTGAAGGAAGTGCGCCAACCGTTTCTGATGCCGCTGGTGATTCGCGGCAAGAAGAGAACGAAAAACAAAGCGGTAACGAGAATGCGGAAGTATGCGGCGATGAAGAAGCAGTTTTAGGATGAGTATCGTTTGACGATGCGTAAAAAGGTTGGTGAAGAATGGATTGAGAAACAGACTTGGTTCGAGGTTTGTGTGTATTGCAAGAACTTGAACGGACAGCGAAAGCAGCATCGCCGTCAGAGTTTTGCGTTTGCGTATTACGGTGTTTCGTTTGGCAAGGCGAAGGATTTTTTGAAGTGTATCGGAAGCGTTTCGGCATTGAATCGAGTTATCGTCAATCGCATCAAGCGAGGATTCGGACTTGCACCTTCGGTTATTTTATTTTGCGTTGTCGCTACTGATGCGGAATTGCTGGCTGGATTTTGAGCGGGAGGTCTTGGCTGGAAGAAAGAAACAGATGACGAATGAGTACGTCAGTTTCAAACTGTTGCTCGGAATCATTCGCCGGATGCTTGAAAATTGTGACTGCTGTTTTAGTTCCAAAAACACCCCGTAAATGCCGTAATTTAAGGCACTTCAAAGGAAATTACAAATTACTGAAAGTGAGTTCATAATTATCCATTCTTCCATCCTCCTTGATAATGTGATAAACGAACTCAAGACAGTATAAACATTTTGAGAACTGATGTCAAGACAATAAGTTTAGAACATAACACGAAATCTGTATAGGAATCGTCATCAACTCCTGGTGCTTCGGATAGAATTAGATAATTCAATGAGTTTAGAACACGACCAGAATTCCTGTGGCAACGTTATTAACACAATTTTCAACCGTCACCAGTCTAATTGTTACTGTTTTGTTCGTTGTTTCTGCTAAATTCTGAATTACGGGTTAGAAAATCCCCTTTACACTCTGCACATTTCTGATACAATGAGAGGTGGTTTGACGGGATATTTGTCATACCACCGTTTTGGTTTGTCTGATATTTTTTCACCTATTAACCTTTTATCACCCAGTTATATGGACACTAAAAACTACGCTCAATTACTTTTCACCGCAGTTCGCGAGACGCTTGAAACTATGGCGTTCGCGGAAGTGGTTCCGTTTTCCGTGAGCATCGGCGGCAAGGAAATTGGTCGCGACGACGGACTTGATGATTTCATTCTTTCAGACCAGAAAAGCAACCTACCGGCGCAAGGCAGTACCAGCAGTTCCGGCAACGACTGTTGGGGAACCGCGTCGCCGAGCAGTGCGATACCAGCGAGTGCGGACGTTGGTTGGGGAGATGTAAGTGCTGATGATTCCGACGGCGACGACGGTTGGGGAACACCCGTCGCCGAGAGTCCAAAAGATTTTTCGCAGCCAGACGCTTGGGCTAGCAATGATAAAGAGTATCTTCCTGACGCTGACGAATGGGGAGCATCTGGTTTTCTGTTGCCAGCGGAAGTTGATGTTGACCCGTGGGGCGACGCGGTAATCGGCAGCGGCAACGAAGTCGAGGGATTCTCGGTGAAGGCGAAAGACATAAACTTTCAGGAATTGATTGATAACGAAGAACAGTGGTGCTGGTCGTGTATGCGTGTCAATTCGCCGGATGTCAACGCCGTTTGGTTTGTCATACCGCAAACGCTGGCGTTAGAACTGGGACACAATATGTACGCGGGTGAAGAAGAAATCGCGGTAAACAGTCCGTTAATCCGCGACTTGGTTGCTGAACTAACAAATGTCTTCGGCGGCAAACTGATGTTGTTATTGGAGCATCTCGGCGGTAAGTTCACTCTGACTGTACCGGAAATAGGTTTCGGAATGCCGGAAATGCCGGAAAACCAAACATTGGAAACGGTACTATGCAGAGTATTGGTTGACGGTGAATATCCGGTTATCGCGTTGTTGTCGTTTAATAGCAGTGTTAAATGAGGCAGGTATTATAAAAATGCCTACCGAACACCCTACGAACACGCGGCATACCTGTACCTCGTTTGGGTGCGGGTGTTCCGCGAATTGTGGGTCACTTCCGTCAACATCTAGTCATAATCGTGAACTTTCTAACGACATTGTGGGGTTGTAATCTAAAACATACATCGTGGTGAAAAATTATTATGAACGCTTACCAAAATCATTCCTTCCCCGCAAAAAACGGAATAATCAGAGCACAAATTGACCGCCGCCGTTGTACCTGTTTTAACATTTTGATACAATATAAATGTCTGTTTATTCCCGCGTTACGTTTTTTACATAACGTTACCATGGAGCAACTATGAACTATCCCGCAAATTGGAAACGTCGGCATCTGTTGGGTTTGGAAGATATTTCTGCTGACGAGATTATAACTATACTTGATGTCGCGGAACATTTTCGCGACGTGTTGGAGAAGCCCGGTCGCAAGGAGCCGCTGCTTGCCGGTAAGACTTGTGCGAACTTGTTTTTTGAGAACTCTACACGAACGAAAACAAGTTTTGGACTCGCGGCACGCCGGCTCGGTGCGGACGTTATCGACTTCTCCGCCGCAACCAGTAGTCTCGCGAAAGGCGAAACTATCATCGATACCGCAAAGAACATAGAAGCGATGGGAATCGACGCGGCGATTGTTCGGCACTCGTGTCCGGGTTCGCCGAAACTTCTGGCGGAGAAATTGCGTTGCTGTGTACTTAACGCCGGTGACGGTCCTCACGAACACCCGACACAAGCGTTGCTCGATATAATGACAATTCGCCGCCGTTTCAATAAAGTCGCGGGACTAACAATAACGTTAGTCGGTGACATTGCTCACAGCCGCACCGCCCGCTCAAACATCTGGGGTTTACGTAAACTGGGTGCAAACGTAATCCTCTGCGGTCCGTCAACGCTGGTCTCACGCGACTGGGAAAAGTTAGGAATCGAAGTCGCGTACTCGCTCGATTCGGTTCTCGGCAGAACGGATGTGTTCAACTTGTTACGAATACAATTTGAACGCCAAGTCATTCGCCCGTTCCCGTCAACACGTGAATACTCGCATCTGTACGGAATGGACATAACCCGTCTCGCACACTGCAAAAAGGACGTATTGATATTAGCACCGGGACCGATAAATCGCGGATTGGAAGTAACGCCGGAAGTTGCCGACGGAACACAGAGCGCGATACTTGAACAAGTAACAAACGGTGTGGCAATACGAATGGCGGCGTTGTGGCTATGTCTTGAGCAGAAATGACCGCGAGAATCTTTACCTAAAATTTAACCGCAGAAGAAATACTATACAACGATGACACAATTCCCTGATTGCGAACTTGGCGAAGCCCCCGTGCGTTTCGGTGTCGTTCCATATACGAATACGTTACCGCTCACGCATTTCATACCTGAACTGCTTCCGTCTTCAACGATGATACAATACCTGCCGTCGCAGTTACTGTTCCGGCTAGTCTCGCACCACATCGACGTTGCGTTGATGCCGGTAGCATCACTGATGGATTTACCGTCGGGCGTGATACTCGGCG
>JAITST010000443.1 GCA_031287585.1 Planctomycetaceae bacterium
GTTTCCCGCAGTTTCTTCATATTGACACCGAGATTCTTGCCCTGTTTGAGAATGGCAAAGCAGTAGTAAGACTCGATGAGTTCACTCTGGCTGTCTTGCGGGAACATATCGAAAAGAATACGCAGGTTGACCTTCGATTGGTCGAGAAAATGGGAATTGATTTGCGATATTCTTTTATCGTAAGCGTTGTCAATGATGTTCCAATCAATCCGCTTTTCAACTTGTTTCAACGCTGCCGGAAAGTCGGCGGAGAAGAATATGTGTGCGTTTTTGTAATGGGCGGAGCATTGCCGGATTGCATAAAGCGAAAGAATAACGGTCTTGTTGTTCGCTTCCGCCGCCGCTAACTTCTCATAATCATCCAAGTCCTTTTTGGAAACTTTCTTTTGTAACGGCTCTATATCCAACCGGATATTTTCCTGTTTGAATCGCGGTGTAGTCGGACTGTTCAGTTCTTCTTGCAACTTTCTAATTTTTTCGCAAATTTCCCGTGTCTCTTTTGTCTGTGATAACGCTTTCTCTTTTCCGTTTTTATCTTTCGTTTTTGGAACGGCAAACGCATCTCCGAAAAAGCCGAAATAATCCCGCAACTTGCCTATAGTGGTGTTAATGTGCGTTTGGTTAAGCGGAGTTGCCGGACCGAGAATGTCAGGCGTTTCTTCAATGTCCTGCACTTCCCGCAGATTATTGACGGCGTAGATAATATCGTTGACATAAATCCCCAGAATCTTCTGTATGTCGAGAATGTTGTGGATGATTTGGATACGCACATTATCTTCGGAAAATTCTTTACCGAAGAATTCCTTTTCAAGGACTGGCTTGAGTTTGAGGTAATCTATACCTTGATGGTCGGCGGGATTGGCAATGAGAACTTCCAAATCCGAGACCTCATGGTCTCGGCTCTGAATTGTTCCGCTCACTTCAATGCCTCGGGCAGGAATAATCCGTTTGGCGGTGATGTTGCGTTCCTTATCGGTTTGCGCAAGGTTGCTGCCGGTCTTGTCGGTTCGGATAGCAACATGAACTTTTTTAAGAACATCGTTGTCTTTTTCACTATCATCCTTGCCTTTTCCAAAGGCGGTGATGGTGATATCACCGTTGTGAAGGAGGACGGAACTCACACCGATACGTTTGGCTTTGGTTTTCTTGTTGTCGGACATGAAATATTCCTTTCAAAATAAAATGATAAAAACTATTAAAAAACTATCGAAAATTGTAAACCGATTGTTATCGGTTTTTCACCAGTAGTTGAACCGGAGTTGATTGATTTGTTCCTGTTCCCCCGTAGTCAGATGTGCGCCGTTGAACTGTTTTTTACGCAATTTGCAGACATTGCCGATGTGCTGGAGCATGCTTTCACCGTGTGAAAAACTGTCAATCGCCCAATCAAACAAATCATTTGCAATAGTCCGCTTGATATTGTCATTGGTTTCACGGTAAAGTTTTGCGCATATCAACGCCGTCGTCTGTATTACCATACCCCATGGATGTTCACTGCGGACGTTATCGGGGCAATTCTGAAGAACGTTCAATGATACTTTTATCCATTCATCTTGCTCTGTTGCACCATAGAACAGCAGTATCGCTTTCAACTTCAATGCAAAAACAAACGGTTTTATACGCGGGGCGTCACCGCCCGGCAAATGTTCGTTGGCTTCCGTCCAAAGATGAGCCAGTTTATCAGGATGATCGCAAGCCAAATGACCGAGATACACCCACGAGCGTTCAATATCGTTTTCTTCTTTGAAGCATTCAATCGCATAACGAAACGAGTTTTCCGCCCATTGCAAATCGTTTCCCTGAAACGCGAGTGATTGTCCGAGCGTATTATAAATCTTGCCGATTTGCACCGCGTCAATTTGCTCCGGTTTACAGTTGAACAATTCCGCCGCTTTCATACGGCGGTCTTCTTCTTTGGTGTTACCGTCGAGCAAGACGGCTTCGGCTTCGGCGTATTGAAACGTATCCATCAAGTTTACCGCCCGCCGCAAACGAAAATCCGTATAAAAATTCATTCCGCATTCCAAACCGAGTGAAGGTAACTGCGGTTCATACTTGAGCCATTGTTCCCAAATACTGTTCCCTTTCACAACGTTACCGGTATGATTCGCAAACGAAAAATCAAAGAGCAGCGAATAAAGTTTGGATTGTAAATCTACTTCACTAGATTTTTCAATAATCGCATTTAGGAGTTTGGATAACTTGACCGCTTTTTCCCTTTGCAACGGATGGTCAACAAGTTCAACCGCAGTTTCATAAAGCCGGTTAAACGGTTCTTTATTTTTCTTGTACTCAGTAACAAGTTCATCGACAAAGTCCTGATTCTGCAAATCACTGGGGTCAAACGGATTTTCCGCAATCGAACCGAACAACGCTTCAAGGTTATCATTCGCAATATACGCTTTGTACTGCATCACCGCTTCAAGTACCGGTTCATATTCCAGCGATTCGAAGATGGGTAACGTGCGTTGTGCAATCATTCCGCTGTGAGATCGCAACCGCTTGCGTTCAACACCAAGCACAATGTCCGCAAGATATAAAGGCGACGGGGATTCCGGTTTATTTATGGAGTATTCGTCAAAATAGTTTATCGAATCAACGGTAACGGTTTCAAGTATTAATTTACTGTTCGTCCAGCGGGTTCGTTGTACGGAACGGAACAAGGCAACAATGTCGGAACTCTGTAATGATTTTGCGTTGCCGGTATATTCCAATTCCCCTGTTTCAATATTGCGGTATCTCATTATCTCGTAACCAAGATTTTCAAAATAATCCCGCTCCTCCGGCAGAATAGGAAATTTTCGAGCCGCAATATGTAAATGAATTTTTGCGGAATCGGTTATCCGGTTCGCGACTTCTTCACTTGCAAAGCACAGGTGTTCGATAAGCGACCAAACCATTGACAGATACCGATTATCGATTTCGCGTTCATTTAGCAGCGGCGGAGCGTTTTCGTAAATATCTTTTTTGTGATGTATGAAAATACCGTAAATCGAAGTATCCGTCCGTTTCTGCCATTTTTCAAGATTCTTCGTAACGGCACCGGAAAATATTTCGGCGTTGTCACCAAGTTGATTGTAGTGCGGCGGATATTGTACGTCAACACTTTGGCAGGCATTGAAAATGGCACCTTTGATACCTGACTGGACGGCAGCGTCGAATTGCCCGAAGAGCAACACGCCGCCGACAAGATTGATGTCTCTTTTGGAAAACTTACCGCTTTCGTCAATGAACAGATGGAGTTCGGAATGTTTTTGAATTTCGTTGGTCAATGTTATCTCCTTATAAAATAATGAAAGGTTTTTGTGACGTTTGGCTATGCTCTACGCTGTTGCAAATTGTTATTTATTGCCGTAAAAAAACAACAACTTGCGTCAGAATATAGCACATTATAGGATGTGAAAGGGAAAGAGTAAAGCAATTACCTACCTAGAATTTTACTTAAATCTATTCCGGCATGATGGTCGGTGAATGTTATTACCACCAACAAGGAATTGAGATAATGACTTTATCCCAATCACCGATGACAACTTTGACTGCAGTAACGGTATGCTGCTTTACACGCTCTTTTTGTGTAATTTTGCCGCTGTTAAAACGTTTTTCTGTCTCATAAACCTTGTATGCCGTGTTTAGCGTAACACCACTGTTAAGCGGCGGACAAACGCAAGATGACGGCGTTTGAGCAAGTGCAAAATCAGTACTCCCACAAAGGGCAACAAATAGAACAAAAGAATAAATCGTTTTCATTAGGTTTCCTTTCAAAAAATTTTTGATACTTCAAATAACGACGTGTTATCGTGAAGTGTGGTTATTTGTTTTGTAAGTCTCATATTCAATCATCATAAGGTTTGAAGAATGAAATTCTGACACGTAAAAAAATTGGGGGGAGAAAACCGGGCATCGGCTCCCAGCCAACACCCGATTTTCCATAACGACATTTTGATTATCAGAACCAATCAGCAGCGGTTTTACCGGCTTTGGAACCAACCCAGTCGCCGCCGAATCCACCGACCACCCCACCGACCACCCCACCGACTACCCCACCCACAACATTACCGACCACCGGAACAACTGATCCGACCGCAGCACCTACAATCGCCCCGCCTTCAGCACCAGCAACCGCTCCGGTGAAACCGCCTACACATCCGCCAACATTTTCCGCGTGATTTTCAACTCGCTGGCGATTGTCAATATTGCCATCTGCGTAATCTTGCTCTGTTTTGTACGAGTCGTATCCTCGAGTACCAACCTCTACTGCCACCATTACCGGTACGGCTGCCGTCGAAACATATTCAGCGGTTTTACCGAGTACAGTTGTTGTGCGTACCACATCGTCGGCACTGTTGACAACCGTTGAAGTTACATTAGGTTTTGGTGTAGTAACGGTATTTGGCGTTTTAGTCTGGGTAATCGACGCGGTAGTGGCTTTTGCTGTCGATTTCAGTGTTTCACCGAGCGCAGATTTTGCCAAGCGAATTGATTCGGATGATGTTTTTGCTGTTGATTCCAGTATATGGGTTCCCGCTTCACCAAGCACGTGTGGGGTACGAATGACGTGGACATTAAGTTTTCCTTTGGCAGCCGCTCCGAGAACATCTTTGGCAACCTGCTTTTCAATTTCAGTTGCGGCATTGTTTTTGAGTGTTGCCTTTGCCGCCTCGACAGCCCATTCGGATGTTCCTTGCGGATGCCCATAACCTTTTCCAAGAGGACTTGTTCCACCCTTCGCCTCAACAACATGAATCATACCGTCGCCACTACGGTAAACTTGGTCGAAACCTTGCCGAATTCCCTTGTCAGAGGAATCGAGGATTTGTTTCCAATTTTTCGTCGCAGCAAATCGCTTGGCTCCCATTTCACCGATATTTTCGGCGAGGCGAGTCCTCTCGGAGATAGAGGCGGTCATCCATTCCGCTCGATACGAGGGAATCTCCGTAAGTGTACTCGGAACCACCGTAGCGGTTTGGGCATTGACGAAACCTGCACTTACACAAAAAACAAAAAAGAATACAAACGCAAAAAATTTGTTCATAGTAAAAACCTTTCCGTTAAATGAACGATTGAACGAAACGAACGAATGTGAAACCGAAAAAAGTGTGTCATAATTTCCTCCTTCTATATTTGAGTAACAATACCCTCGACAACGTGTCATTGGGTTGGGCTTTTTACTTGCCCGATGGTGTTAATAAGCGTGTTAAATATGTTTTCTGACAATGTTAAAATAAAATCTTTTGAAAAACACGGCGCAGCATCGGTTTGAACCGACACCACGCCAACAACCTGCACTAGTAAAGTAGTTGATATCCTGTCTTTATTATCCAGAATCCTAGTACGCCATCGGTAACATTGTCCGTATGGTCTGCAATACGTTCCTGTTGTGTCATCTTGCCGTAAGCGTATTTTAGTTCAGCGTTCAAAAAGCGAACAACATTCACTGTTGTTGGCTGTACACCGCAACACGGCATTACAATAGGACAAGTCGAAACCGGTACGGGCGGTGAAACTTCTTGTGCATTAACAACAAAATCAGTGCCTCCATAGAGGGCAACAATAAACGTGAGAACAAAAACAAAATTTTTCATAGTATTTTACCTTTCAAGTAAAAGTGTAATTGTTGTTTACCAATGACACGCTGTCATTGGGTTGGGCTTTTTTTTACTTGCCCGATAGGTATGAGTTATAGCGTATCGCGTGCCAAAAAATGAAAAATGGGGAAACATTGTAAACAAATGAGAAACAACAACTTATGGCTTTGCTAATTATTTTTGCCGAAACAGGACATTGACAAAAATATCTAAATAGATATAATGGTAGATATTTAATCTCTAATTTGATATTCAACACAAAGGATTTTAATTATGTCGAAACATAAGCAAAACGTCGTTATTGGTCTCGTTGCAATGCGAGATGACAAACCGGACTCTCAATGGAGACCGACGATTCATCTCGTTCAGAAGACCGCCGAAAATGGTTTTCCGATTCATCGGTTCCATCTATTGGTTCAAAAAGGGGTAAAAAAATTAGCCAAACAACTCAAAACGGAAATCGCACAACTCTCGCCGAAAACGATTGTTCAACTTGATGATGTAGAATCTCTTGCGTGGGATTATATTGACGTTTGTAACAAACTTTTTGGCTACATTAATACGTTTCCGTTTGATTATGATAAGGAGGACTACCAGATTCATATCACAACTGGGACTGAAACAGTCAAAAACGCTTGGATACTCCTTCTGACAAATAATGTCTTTCGTGCAGATATCATTCAATCACTTAATCCGCATGGCGGGGCTAAAGAACTGTACACTATTGTTGATACGAGTTTACTGCGCCGTCAAATAAGGTTATGGCAAAACAAAGACACAGAAAAGCGGCTCTCGGAATCCAATCAATTAACCTACAAAGAAATCTATGAACAAGTCAGAGAAATATCGACTTGTGGAGATTCTTCGCTTTGTCGGTTTCTTTTAATGGGAGAAACAGGAACGGGTAAAACGCAGATTGCCAAAGACATCGTTAGAGATGAAATTAAACTGCCGGATGATAAATTTGTTGACCTAAACTGTGCTGGTATTTCAGAACAAACGGCAATGTCCGAGTTATGTGGGTACGTTAAAGGTGCTTTCACAGGTGCCGAAAAAGACACCGGCGGTAAATTGAAACTTGCCGATGGCGGTGTTTTGTTTCTTGATGAAATCGGCGAACTGCCCTTATCGGTTCAAGCAATGCTTTTGCGTTGCATTGAAGACAAAGAGTTTTATCAGGTTGGCGGTTCAAAAAAGATTAAAACCGATTTTCGCCTCTTTTGTGCGACAAACAAAAACCTTCAAAAAGAAGTTGCAGAGGGGCGATTTCGTAAAGACCTTTTTTATCGTATTAAACTTTGGCCATATTTTATCCCGCCACTTCGAGAACAGATTAAGAACCGTGGCGATGAACTTGTCCGTAAAAAGGAAGAAGAAAAATCAGTTAAGTTTGAAAATGGCAATGTTCGGCAATTTTTTGTTGACTTTGCGGAAAAAGCGGAGTGGCAAGGCAATTACCGCGACTTTAACGATATATTTACCAGAATGGCATTCCGTGCGAAAGGGACTCCAAATAGCGCAATCACGCAGGATATTGTTGAATCCGAAATTGAACTATTGAAAATACAATGGGACAAAGAATCAGAAACGCTGCCGACGGATTCAGTTGTATCCTTTCCCGAAAATGTATTCGACCCGACCGACTACCAAAACGATATTTATTATCAACGTCTTTGTGAGATGGGGAAAGAAAATTTCAAGGGCAAGTACAAGCATCCGATTCACATAATCCAACTCCTTGCTGTTTTACGGTGCTGCAAAGACAAAAATAACGGAGCGGATGCCGGAAAAATTCTGTATGAGAGTGGTAATCTATCAAGCCAGGTTATAAAATTTTTAGAACATTTTGGACTAAACTGGCAAGATGTTAAGAAGATTATCGGATAAAACCTTTTCCACCGAACGTTTCATCCCAATCAGAATCAATACAACATCCTATAAATCTTCGTGAATTGACACGAACAGTTGTACAATTTTTAGTCATTTGCAAACAAACGATAACCTCACCGCAACCCAAACAGCCGTCTTATTGCGTCCATCAATCCGTGCGGGACTTTTTCTTTTGACTCTTCTCTCAATGATTCCAACGGGTTGTGGATAAGTTTGTTTATCAGGCGGTCGAAGGCGTAGCGGATTTCGTTTTCGGTTTCTTTTTCCACCGTCTTTGTTGACGATAGTTTGTTTAGCAACCGTTCTATCTCGCTTTCTTTCATTTTCTCCCACGAGTCACGCAATGCCCGTATTACCTGACCGGTTTGTTGGTGATTCAGGTCGCGGATGAACGTGTCGGATTCTTGTTTGATGATTCGTTCCGCTTTCGGAACTTCGCGGTCACGGCGTTGACGGTTTGATTCACAGACTTCACGCAAGTCGTCAAGCGAGTACAAGTACAACTCCTGACAATCCGCTAACGTCGGTTCAAAATTACGCGGCACAGCCAAGTCTAACAAGAACAACGGTCTGCCTTGACGTAACGGCTCAATCGTTTTGTAATCGAGTGTTGTTAGAATCGGCTCCGGCGCGCCGGTTGTACCGACCGCCATATCAACTTCAACAATCGCCCGCAAACGCTCTTCCCAGTCAACAACGTCCGCGTCCCACGCCGCCGCAAGTTCGTCCGCACGCTCACGATGGCGGTTACAAACGATGATACGCTCCATACCGTTCGCTTTGAGATACCGAATCGTCTCCTCCGCCATCTCACCCGCACCCATAATCAACGCGGTTCGGTTCGACAATCGTTCAAACAGCCGCAGCACGAAATCACCAACCGCAACACTCGGAATACTCAACCGATACTTTCCTATCTCCGTCTCCGCCGTGACACGTTTCGCCGTCTTCAATGCCGCTTGAAACAGCCGGTTTAACACCGCTCCCGCTGTACCAGCATCGAGAGCAATTTGATATGCGTTCTTGACCTGTGATAAAATTTGCGACTCGCCAAGTACCATACTTTCGAGACTTGATGTAACACGGAACAAGTGTGAAACGACATCCATTTCCTGATACCAATGAAGTTGTGCGGTTATCGCTCGCGCATCGTCGGCTGTTATGTCGATACCGCGCGAGTTGAGTAGAAACGTTGTGACAGTGTTACGGTCAATGTCTGTACTGTCGTCAGCGCAAAGGTAAAACTCGACACGGTTACAAGTCGAAAGCAACACCGTCTCGAATTGCGGGAACGTGTTAGTAAACGCGGCGAGTGTCGCGCCGACTTCGGAAGGCGAAAACGCGAGTCGCTCACGAACTTCAAGCGGTGTGTTACGATGATGGCAACCGAGCATACGCAGTGTCATCGCGATACCTCCGAATGTTCGGTATCCGCAAACAACAAACCAATAACGTTCGGTGACACACTACGGCTCGTTACCGCGTTGGGGCTAGAAGAATGACACGTTCCATCCGATTGATTCATTTGTAATGATGCCGTCGGCGTAATTGTTTTTTTCCAATGCGAGTTTGGCGACAACAACGCATTCCACAGGAAGAATAACAAGATAATAAACAACATCACAGCCAATCCCGCGCGTTCGCGTGCGTGTAACCCGCGCCAAATCGTTTTGGATATTACGACCGAAATCAACACACAAAGTATCAGACCGCCGAATACAAGCGGGTCGTATATCGTGAGCGGATTTGGCTGCCCCGATGTCACGAGCGAGAATCCCGCGATGATTCCGGTCAAAATTCCGAACAACAAAAAGTATTGCGAAAGAATAATCGCGTCACGTGCAATGTTACCCGACCATTCGAGCGACGGCAGTTGTGCGGAATCGGACGGCGTTACGCGGTCTTTGAGCAGGCGGTCTTGACGAATGTACATAATACCTGCAATCGCCGCAACAGCAAGCGACAAAAACGCGAGTAAGAGCGATACAACGTGCAACACTCGCCAGAGCAGCGTCGTCTCGCCGTGAGCAACTTCGGCAACTTCGGGCATCTTACCGAGAAGACTACCTTCCATCCCGAAACAAATCAGCACCAAAATCAGCGGTACGAAAAACGTAACGAACGGAACTTGCTTACGTTGGAACGTGAAGTACAAACAAACCGGTACAAGTCCCCACGCCGCGACGAGAAAGAAAATTTGTTCGTTGCCGAGAAAACGTTCGACAGGTAGCAATGCTTTGTAGAAGATGTAAATCGAGTGCGCAGCAAATCCAGCCGTCAACCAACCAACCGCCATGACACGGCAAAGCCGCGGATGAAAAAAGAAACGCAGCACGTCAAACAACAACGCCGCCGCGTAACTAGCAGCAAAACAAATTACACCAATTCCTTGCATAGTTTTTTTATGGTTGTGAGAATGTCAAACATTACGTTGAAAGGCAGTCTCCATCACGTTCTCTCCGCCTGCGGTGTATAACTTGGTAACTTCTTATCCGCCATTATCGGCTCAAACCGTGTCATACGTTGTCGTGAACCTATCATCGGTAACGTCAACATTTCTTCACCTACTAACGGGCTTGCGTAACTCACAAACTCGTCCGACACGTCACTCCCGCTTGGCAAAATCCAGTTCGCGGGAAACGTTCGCTCGCTATTCGCAACAACTGGCAACGGTACTTTGTCGTAACGAACTGTGTATATGAAACCGCGTTCACGCAGTATCGTTGACATAAAACCGCTCTGTTCGCTCGCCGCAAGTTCGACCGCCTTCTGTCCAACACGATACGCTTCATCAAGGTCAACAATTGATGCGTAAGCCATCGAGTGACGCTGGTCTGTTCCCGGAACGTTTCCGCGTGCCGCCCCCTTCGCACTAATTCCTACTTTGTTCAAGTAGTTGACAACAATTTGTACAACCGTCATCTGCGACGCACTGAAACTCGTATGTCCAAACGAATCCTTTACCGCACCAACATCACCGACATTGAATCCCTCCGAGATAACGACAACGCAACGCCCCGCTTGTCTGACAACAGTACGAACTTGCTCCGCGAGTTGTTCGAGCGAACACGGACTTTCAGCGAGGTAAATCAGCAACGGCATTTCTCGCCGCGGGTCAGCAAGACGAGCCGCGGCGGGAATAAACCCGATTTTGCGTCCCATCGCTTGCATTACCAACACGGGGTCAGCCGGACACGAACCTTTGTTCTCCTCGTTCGCATACTGAACCGTGTGCATCCAATACTTCGCCGTACTGCCGTAGCCGGGCGTATGGTCGATGAGTTTGAACTCGCTATCACCCACATCGTTGTCAATCGTTTTCGGTACGCCGACACCAATCAAATCAAGCCCGCGTTCCTGACCCAACAGAGCAATTTTGTTTGCCGTATCCATCGAATCGTTACCGCCGTTGTATAAAAAGTAACCAATGTTGTGGGCTTTGAGAACGTCAATCACACGGTCGAAATCTTCCTTCTGATGCGACTTGAGTTTGTAACGACAGGTACCAATCGAACCGGCAACAGGTGTATAACGCAGCAACGCAACCTCGTCTGCCGCCTGCGAAGAAAGGTCAAGCAATTCCTCCTTCAAAACACCCTCGATACCGTGAATAGCACCGTAAACGGTACCTATACAATCGAACATTCGTGAAGCATCAATCACGCCGCGCAGTGAACTGTTAATAACACAAGTAGGTCCTCCGCTCTGAGCAACCAAAAGATTTTTTTTAGCCATAAAGTATAAGTGTTAGGATGTGGTAAAGAAAAGTTGAACACAAAAAACAGAACAACAAGCATACAACAAAATATAAAAAATTACAAATCCCCCCGCCGGATTTTGTTTGCAATAGGGGTTGTAAAAATAAATGTGAGAAATTTTATTTTCGATTAAATGCAATAATTCACCATTCGAGTAGGCGAGGCATTCCTCGCTCCTCTTCAAACCGGACTTGCAGATTTCCCACATCCGGCTTACATTGATGTACTCACTTTCAGCATTCACGGTTAGTCATTTTATTTGGTACACTCCCAGCATTCGCCATCTTCACGAGACCGTCCTTGCCGTGAAACGCTTTGTCAAACCAATGTAAATACACGTTTGCCAAGCGCGGTGAAATCACACCGCTTTGCGGCGTTCCCTTTTGAGGATTGGTCTTCGTCGTTTGACCATTCTCGTCTTTTTCGATTATCGGACACGTGAGCCACAAACGAATCAGGTGCATTGCCGACCTGTCAGCCGAATGGGACTTCCCACGTTCCTGGCTTGACTATCCACGCCCGCTGTTCCCTCTCAACCCGTATCGTCCAACGTCTGCATACGTTTGTTCTTCAACGTCGGTGCTGACACATTAACCACCTTCGGAAGGCGTGTCACGGTAAAATAGTGTAACGAGACCGAATCGCCAGTAAATTTAACACTGTGCGTTATTCACATTACATCTTGCGTGTTCGCTCGACGAATCCCACCCCTGCCGCTTACCCAACAAAAGCGTCGTCTAACTACGTGCCGCTCAAACAATTCTCACGGTAAGTGCCTCTCAACTTACAAGCCAAACCAAACCTCGTGTCTTCGTGGTCAATATTACTTGTCCGTGAATGATTACGAATTTTGTTTATTGTCGCGATGTCGAGGCGATAACGATTGCCTTGTGGTATTATTATCGTTGGCGATTTTGAAGCGATTGTTGTTGACTTCGATGGCTTGTTCGTTGGTTTGGAATTTACAACGCAATGAGAGCGAGGAGGTCAAGGAGTTC
>JAITST010000538.1 GCA_031287585.1 Planctomycetaceae bacterium
GCGAGGACGGTGGCAGATTACGTTGCTTCCGGAATTTCATATACGCTAACTCAATTGGGATGGGTTCCCGGACAAACATCGATTACACTTTACGTTGAGGGAATCGCAGAAAACATACAAACCACAAGGCAATTGGCAGAAAATAATGGAAAGCCAAGTACGTCAATAATCGTAAATTATTTTCTCTCAAACGGTGGTGCATCGCTTAATGTTGGAAGCGATGAGGTTTTTTACGTTGTTGCAAAAGAGAAATCGTTCTACTATGAGTTGTTGACTCATCCGGAACTTGTTGCGACATACACATCCTCTGCAATTTACAACCGTGAAGACAAGGAAGAATTTGCTTTCCGCATTCAAACAGAGGCGGAACTTGAGAATCTTGGATTGGATAGTGCCACACGTACAAAATTAAGTGGTAATGGGACCATCAATGGACAATCAACAGGTTTCAATGCAGCACTTTATCGTGAGTATATTACAGGAAAGTATGTTCTCACTTTTGCGGGAACGAATCCTATCAGTTTTGACGACTGGCGTACCAACTTCGCACAAGTTTTTTTACCGGGTGGTGTAAATCAATATAATTATGCTATTGAAATCGCAGAACGGCTTATGAGTAATGGAAATTATATTGTTGACCCGGTAACAAATCGACATGGTTTTGCATTTAGCAGTTCAAATACCTACATTGCCGGACATTCATTAGGCGGCGGATTAGCCAGTGCGGCATCAATTACATCGGGATTTCATGCCTATACGTTTAACGCATCGGGGTTACATCCCGCTACTGTTTTCAACAGTAGCAATTTAGCCAACGCGAATAGTTTGATTACATCGTACAAGATGGATTGGGATATTTTGAGTTGGGGACAATATGTTCCTTGATGGATTAATTATATTTTTGGAATAATTACAATTCCAGCAGCGATAGGTAATTCTATTACGCTTGACGGTCGATACGATCTTGAGGTAGCATTAGGAATGTCTACGGTAGTGACATCTTGGATCACCGGGGCGGCTTCGCTTTCATACATTGGTGGAACTGAACTTGTTGGTTGCGGTATCATGTGTCATTTGATGGATGAGGTTATTTATGGTATGGAAAAACAAATACTCTATTAATACATATTCATTTCAGGAGATTTTTTATGACAAAACATTATCGAATTATTAGTTACGGAATAAGGGAAAAACGAATATTTTTTTTCCTTATCTGTTCACTCCTTGTAACAATATCAGGTTGTCAAAAAATGTTTGGTGCACAGAAACCGCTCTGTACTCCAGAGGAATGTTTTGGTGATACCAAAATCATCGCGTTGTGTCATGCTATTGAGGAGGGAAATATAGTAAAAATAGAAAACTGTATATCAGAAGGGGCGGATGTCAATGTAATTGGAAAAGTGGTAACAAAAAGAGGAATAAGAAAGGATATTCCTCTCTTATTATGGTCTTTTCCTTTTGGAGAAAAAGTGTTGGAATGTCTTCTAAAACATGGAGCGGATACAAATTATCTTTACGCCGAGGGAGAAAAATTCCACAAATCATTTCTCTACATTGCCTTGGACGGATGGTATGCCGACCCCCAATTTAGAAATTACGTTGATATTCTTTTAAAATATGGTGCAGATCCTGACTTGGGTGATAGTTCACCTCTTATTCCTGCGGCTTTACATGGAGATTATACGTATCATGCGCTCACCTGTCTTGTAGAAGCGGGGGCGGATTTGAATAAAGGCGATATTATTGGAGGCGAATATCCTGTTACTGCCGCTTCCAGACACAAGAATTACAAAGCACTTCTTTATCTTTTGGAATCGGGGGCTACTTACGATGTAACTACGATTCCTGGCGGTACGATACAACGGATACTATATCAACATCGTGCAGAACGTACCTCCTTGACATCAGACCAACGGGAATACATAAAAAAACATTTTCCCGGTCAATTGGAATCTTTAGAAGAGAATGAAAAAAACTTCAATAAAGTGATTAAATGGTTAGAGGATCATGGTGTCAGTTTTGACAAACCTGTACCGCATGCAACCAGCACAAAGAAACCTGAACCAGTACATAAGAAACCGAAGGTGAAGGAAAATGTCTTGCTTGGGGCAGTGTTGAAGTTGATGTGAATAAAGTTGACATGAACACGTTGTTGGAAAATTCAACATCGCAAGAGCGCACCAAAAAGAAAGGACAAGACAATGAATAACGAACAAAAATACTTGGTATTTATCAATATCGCGTTTTCGTCCAAAACGCGAAAGGTCGATTACGATAAGGCAACCGATACGCTTGCGATTTTACAGTTGCTGGACTCCATTGTGTCAATTGGCGCGCACTCTATGTTTTCGTCAAACACAATGTACTCCTCATTAGATTATACTTCGGGCGGCGGTTTTTGAACAACTTCTATCAATGCCGTGAGAGAAACTCCATTAACTCTTCCCGATTGAAAACGGTTGCCGTTGTGCTTACTCCTCTTACGCTGCTTGCGCCTACCGCACTTCCCCAGCGGATTGATTCTTCTATGTTTTGTCCGTCTAATAGTCCCGCTATCAGACCTGCACAGAATGCGTCGCCCGAACCGGAACCGCTTACATATTCCATATTGAAAATATCTGTATGAAACGTTTCGTGTTCGTCGAAGTACGTTACTCCGTTTTCGCCTTGCGTTATCAATACCGCCTTTGCTCCCGCGTCAAGAAAACGTTTCGCCTGCTCCGATGGCTTCTTCAAACCTGTCACCGCTTCACTCTCATTTTCGTTCGGCATAAAGAAATCGGCGAACGGCAAGAGCGGTTCGAGAAGTTGCCAATATGGTCGGTCACCATTTAGCACAACATCCAGCATCACCTGCCAACCGTTATCGCGTGCCGCCTGCAAGATTCGCGGTGTTTGCTCGTTTTCAAGCGAACGCAGCATAAAAAATCCGCCAAGATACAAAATCTTTCGCTCATCACGTTTTGTTTCCGACGTGATAAACTTGATAAGTTTGTCATCGAAAACAAAATTGTCATTTGCACCGGTTGTACAGATGAAACGCCGGTCTTCGTTACGAACGTTGATGTGAATCGCTGTACCCGGACAGTTCTGCGGCGAGTGTTGCAAGAAATCAACATTTATCGTGGGTAACGAAATCGCCCGTACAATGAAGTCACTGAAAGCATCGTCACCAACACAACCCGCTACCGCAACCGACACTCCAAGCCGCGCTAGGTCAAAAGCAACGTTCGCCGCACAACCGCCGAGATTGAGTTCAATCCGCTCGGTAGTCAAGAGTTCGCCAGCCGCAGGAATATGGCTGATTGGGAAACAGGCAACATCGGCGAATAGGATTCCGTTACATATACAGTACATAGATTATTCTCTGAAATAATGTTTACCACAAAATACAAACTCAACACGTCCGTTTCCGTCGGTTAAAATCGACGGCAATGAATAATTGGGAGTATTGCCGTCGGCTTCATCCGACGAATTAGCGAAATTGTTACGTATTTCCATCATTACCCAAACGGGTCATCACCGCTGTTTTCTTCGTTTGGCATTGATTCGTCCGTTTCGGTTTCCGATTCACCGAACGGGTCATCGTCGGTTCCTTTTACTTTTTGCTTTCTCTGTTTTGGTGCCGCCTTTTTTCCACCCGCAATTTTTAGTGCTTCAAGATACTCTTCGCAAGTCGGTTTATAGCGTTTTATTTCCTTCGCTTTTACCGTATCGTCATCGGATTCCTGCCACTCGCTTAGGCACTGCACTAATCCGTCCTTCGTTACCAAAATTATTTGGTTGGTTTCGTCGTTGAAGTAGCGGAAGTGGTAGTCGCGGGCTGACATTGACTTTACTCTTGCACCAGTTGCCCTGTCGAGAATCGTTAGTTGCTGTTGTGTGTCGATGGTGTAAACTCTTGTTTCCGACGCTGCTACAAAGTTTGTAATCTTTGGTGAATACCAAATTTCTTTACCATCGTTCATACCAATCGCGTGCATTCCGCCGCCTCGTGAACACGCAAATACCATATCACCGATATTCGCCACTTCGTTATCAATCGCACCATTCGCCGCGAACCGCCATATCACCTGACTGCTCAAATCTTCGATTGCGAACACGTAACCCGCTTGCGTACCGACTAACAATCTGCTCGAACGTTCCGGCTTTTGACCGTCGGGCAACGCGGGCGGATTCGCGTGACAGAACGTCGGACGCGCGACAATGTTTTCCTTGTTTTTCGTTTCGTATTCAGTTATCCGCGAACTATTCATAAAGTACGAACGCGGCGAGATATTGACACGATAACGTAACAATAACGTATCTTTCGAGAAATTTTCGACTGAACCGACAAACAACGCGCCGATGTCTGTTGTCCACGCGACGAGTTCGGAGTGTCCGACCAGTATTTCTTTTGCGGTTTCTTCCGTACCGACTACGTCATACCGCAACTTCTGTGTACAAACATTTGGTTGCAACCAGATGTGTCCGAACGTTTGTGCTACCAACGGAATCACCGAACCGGCTTCGAGTTGTATCGCTTCCTCGGGCGTTTCCCTCACTCGTTTCGGACTTGTGAGACGTTTCGATTCTTCAAAAGACTTCTTGATGTTCTCAATTGCTTTCATATCTTCGTCTTCTTCCTCCGTTTTCGCCGCTGCGGGTTTTGTGCCTGTTTCACCAGCCGTAACTGGTTTCGCGGCGGTTTCTTTTGCGTCGGCTTCGGAAGTGATTTTGTCTTCAAGACAGTACGCGACAATACGTCCCGACATTAGCGGTATGTAAACATAAGACTCGCTCAATTCGCAACCCGCTCCGGGCGTGTCGTCCAACTTCGCTTGCCAAACCAACTTACCGTCACGGCGGTCAAGTACATTGACCGTTGTTCCGTTGATAACCGCAACCATCCGGCTATTGACTCCCGGCGCGTAAGTAATCTGACTTCGTTCACCAATGCGGCGTTTCCAACGCAAGTGACCTGTTGCACTATCCAACGCCGTAATGCTCGCGTTACTCGAAACGACGAATAACGTGTTGCCTTCCAGACGAACGAACAAAACCTCGTCGTTGTCGGCATCAAACATAATCTTGTGAAACCAATCACGCGACAAACCGTATTGCTGAGCGGTATGGTCGGAAATTAACGCGGTAGTTTCAGCGGCATAAACCGTGAGCGTGGTCGTGAATAGTAACGCGATGATGAATCGGGTAATGGACGTTATCATGGCTGACATTTGTTGGAGTTATAAAAATTTTAGATTTTAGAATTTTGATTTTAGACTTCAATACCATCTGAAATCAAAAAACTAAAATCAACACTTCCCCACTATTTCACACAAACGTTCTAATACTTCGTTTGCATTCATTCCGTCTGTTATCAGTTCTATGCTGTTTTTCGGACGGATTAGCGGGGCTATTTTTCTGTTGACATCTTCGTTGTCCCGTTTGTTTATTGATTTCAGGATTTCGTCGAAGTCACCGGATTCGTTTCTTTGTCTCATTTCCGAGAGACGGCGGCGGGTTCGTTCTTCGGGTGTTGCGGTCAGATAAATTTTACATTCCGCGTCGGGAAATACAATGCTTCCCTGATCACGTCCTTCCGTTACCAAACTTTTTCCCGCTTTTGCCAAACGTTCCGCAATCGCTCGTTGCTGATTTACCATCAACAAACGTATATCGGGATTGTTCGCGGCGAAACGGATATGTCCCGTAACTTCCTGCGAACGAACCGCGTCTGTTACGTCTTCACCATCAAGCAGCGTGCGCCCGTTGTCAATGTCGAGCCGAATCGACTTCGCGACGTTTTCCAATTCGGTCGGATTGTCCCAATTAACGTTGCGGCGTAAACCCGCCAACGCGACCGTGCGGTACATTGACCCCGTATCGAGATAGTCGTAACCCAATCGCGCAGCCAACATTTTAGCAAGCGTACTTTTACCAGCACCGGCTGGTCCGTCGATGGTTATTATCATTTGTGTAGGAATTTTAGACTTGCGATGTACAATCTGAATACCTGCAATCTAAAATCCGCCCTTCTTCTACGGATTGAACGCGGGTTGAATATCGTTTATTGAGCGACCGAGTTTTTTGGTCTTGGTTTTCGGCTCGCCGTTACCGATAAACTTTACTTGTTTCTCGTTTGTTGTTGTGTTATCATCTTGCAGGAAACTCATAATTCTCTCACTTGATTCCTGCTTGTCCAGCGGCATTCCAAGTGTTCGCATTGCGTCACTGGTGCCTTCCAAAATCGAACGCTTTACGCCATCACGAATCCAGTCAAAAAAGTTGAAGTTCATAACAAATCCTTTCGTTGGAACAATTTTTTTTCGGTATTGATTGAACCGCACACAGTCACCATTGCGGCTCATAAAACTCACGACGGGAGATAGTAATGAAATCAGGTGAGGAAGTCAAGAGCAAAAATTTTTGTGCAAGTTTGCGCGGATTTTATGCTATACTTGTTACGGTTGATAATTGTTCACGACCACATGTTGTCTCAAACAAACTTAATTTCGCCATCCCCGTCGGCTGAAGCCGACGGCAATGTTCTTTGTTATTTCTTGCCGTCGGTTTCGGACAACGGAGACGATGTCGTTTTTCAAACTATTTTTTTGTACTTTCCGCGTCTATGACCGTACCTGTTTGGGTCGTTGGTTTTTTGTATTTCTTCGTAAGCGGTGAAGTTGCCGTTGAAGAAGTTTACTTTTCCATCGCCTTCAAATACCAGTAGGTGTGTACAGATTCTGTCCAAGAAAAATCTGTCGTGCGAGATTACTATCGCACAGCCCGCGAAGTCGATTAGCGATTGTTCCAAGACTCGCATTGTGTTTACATCCAAGTCGTTTGTCGGTTCGTCCAGCAATAACAAATTCCCGCCGCGTTTTAGCAGTTTCGCCAGATGAACACGATTTCGTTCTCCCCCGCTACACTGACTTAGCAACTTCTGTTGTTGCGTACCGCGAAAGTTGAAACGCGAAACATAAGCACGGCTGTTCATCTTTATGTTTCCCAACTCAATTAAATCTTTACCGCCCGTTATTTCTTCAAACACCGTTAAACTATCGTTCAACGCGTCGCGATGCTGGTCAACGTATGCCAGTTGTACCGACGAGCCAATTTCTATCTCGCCGCTATCGGGTTGCTCTTCTCCGACCACCATTCGGAACATCGTTGTTTTACCGGTTCCGTTCGGTCCGATGACACCCACTATCCCGCCGCGCGGTATATCGAACGAACAACGGTCAATCAATACCGTCCGGTTGTTTGCGATGTCAAAACCTTTCGTAACATTTTTGAACGCAAGCACTTTGTCACCCAACCGCGGACCCGGCGCGATTTGAATTATCGCGTCGCTCTTGTCGTCGAGCGTCTGCTGCGATGCTAGTTTTTCGTATGCGTCAACACGTGATTGGTTCTTTTGCAAACGACCTTTGTGAGCCATTTGTATCCAGTCTAACTCTCGTTTCAACGTTTTCTGACGTAACGATTCCTGTTTCTCTGACACACGCAACAGTTCCGCTTTCTGGGCAAGCCAAGACGAATAGTTTCCTTCAAACGGAATCCCGCGGGTGTTTTCGAGTTCGAGAATCCACTTCGTGATGTTGTCGAGAAAGTAACGGTCGTGAGTTACGATGATTACTGTTCCCTGATATTCACGTAACGTACCTTCGAGCCAGTAAACCGTTTCCGCGTCGAGATGGTTCGTCGGTTCGTCGAGCAACAACAGGTCTGGTTTTTCGAGCAACGCCATACATAGCGCAACACGCCGCCGTTCACCGCCGGAAAGTTTTCGTACTATGGCATCGTCGGGCGGTAACACTAACGCATCGGCTGCGATGTCGATTGTACGGTCGATTTCCCAACCGTTGACTGCGTCGATTTCTTCCTGAAGTTTCCCCATCTTTTCGAGCAACGCATCGAAGTTGTCTGCCTGTTCGGGGTCTGCCATCGCAACGGATACCTCGTTGAACGCGTCGATTTTCTCTTGAATTGGGGCAACGGATGTCAAAAGGTTTTCGCGGACAGTCGCGTCGAGCAATAACTCCGGTTCTTGCGCAACATACTTGACACGCATCCCTTTCGTGAGAACAGCCGTACCGTCAATGTCGGTATCAAGTCCCGCCATAATTTTGAGCAACGTTGACTTGCCGGCACCATTCTCACCGACAATCCCAATCTTCGCACCATAGTAAAACGAAAGATTGATGTTAGAGAGAACCGTCTGTTCACCGTAACGTTTTGTAACGCGGTTCATCTCGAATATAAAATGTGGAGTCATAGAGGTTGTTGGTATTTTTTTGTTATTGTGGTCAGTATAATTCTTCCGCAAATTCGTCCAATGTTTGGCACGTTGCGGCAAGGACAGCCAAGGATGTCAAGGCAATCAGACTATTCATTTGTTTAATTTCCGTTTCAATTCTTTTAGGAACTTTCTTAAATCGTGTTCGTAAAACATTTAAAACAATACTCCGCTCACCCTCGGCTTTACCTATCGCTATTCCGTCGGCATAAATTTCATCAATAACTGATGTTGACATAGTTAAAACTCCTTCCTTTTCGGTTTGTTTGATAAGATTCTCACACTTGTCCTTAGTAAAATGTTTTGCACTGGTTACAGCGTAGAACAGTGAATCATTCCATTCTTTTTTTGATTTCGGCAAATGCAACGTTGGTCGTAACTTTCGATATATCGCCATAAGTTGGTCAACAACATCCGTACTGAATACCGCCTGCAAAACCATAAAAAGTACACACAATTCAACGTCATCAGGAAAATCTTGCGGTTTGAGCGGCGTTACATCGAACAACAAACCCCGCATATTCAACGTAAAAGACTCCATCCCGTTTAACACCCGTACCAATTCAATCAACTCGGTCGGAGCGGTAAATTTCTCCTCGCCGTGATGAAAAATAATCGGAATAACCACCGGGAGTAAAAACGTTTTCAATAACCACTTCGATTCACTATCCGCATCCTCAACCTTTTTCAATTCACGTTCCCAAATGCGAACAACGTAATCTTACATTCGGCAACTTCTAAAAACCCCACTATTCCGTTCAGCAAGTCTCTAATTTTTCGGTGTTTGTTGTTTTGAGTCAATAGGTTTTTAGAAGATGCCATTCATTCTTCCTTCTTCTCACAAAATATCTACACCAGATTACATTTAACTCTCACTCCCTCACCTGCACTGGCAATACACCCGGCATCAGGTAGTAACCGCGAGGTGTCGTTATGTCGGATATGGTGCTTTTTATCGCTCGTTGCGTTTGAACTGACGAGTGGGCATCGCTTTCGCTCAATAACGTTTCCATAAACGTTGACGACTTTTTGTATCGGACAACTTTATAGTCTGTCAACGCCGCCCGTGCTTTCGCGTCCTCGATTGCGTCTTCCAGAAAACCGATTGAGTCAATCAGCCCGTTCTCCTTCGCTTGTACAGCGGAATAGATTTGACCAGTCGCCAACTTATTGAGTTTTTCCGGTTCTTCGGCAAACGCCTGACGGTTATCACGAATTATCTCCTTGAACCGCTCAAACGACTCGTTCACATACGACTGCCACAACTCACGCTCCTCCGTTTTCATTGGCTTCGACATACTGCCCATCGTTTTGAACGGTCCGGTTACAATCGGGTCAGAGGAAACGCCAATTTTTTCAAATAACGACGACATATCGTAGTGTGGAACGATAACGCCAATCGAACCGGTTGTCGTTGTCGGCTCCGCGTAGATAATATCGCCGCACATCGCAACGTAGTAACCGCCGCTAGCCGCCAAAGAACCCATACTCACAATGATTGGTATGTTGCGGTCGGACTTGAGTTTTTTGAGACGATGCAGGTATTCGTCGCTGCCGGAAATCGTTCCGCCCGGCGAATCAATACGCAATACAATCGCTTTGATGTCGCCGTCGTCCGCGATACTCTTAATCTGACGATTGATGAACGATTCGTCGCCGCCCATTATCAAACCGTCAACACGCAACACGACGATTTTGTCCTTTGCCTGAACGTTGCCGGAAAGATGTTTCTCGCCGAGTGCCTCACTTTCGTTAATCACCATCGAGAGCAAAACCGTGAATATAACCATCGCGGCAAACAAGCACCCGAAAAAAACAACAAACGAAAACATCATAAAAAACAAACGCGCGAACCAGTTAGTACGCGGCGGCGGACAAATAATATTAATCGGCGGCGACTGCGGCGCAGTATGAACCGGCAACGTCGGCGGCACATCGCGAGAACCGGTAGTTTGATAAATATCGGGATTGTTAAATCCATTACTCATAATAGTTCCTCTGTAAAAAGGGTTACATAGTTAGTGAAAGAAACGCGAACAAAACAAGATACCATTATAACAATCCCGTGCAATGTTAGGAAGGGGCGGTACAAAATCACTCGTCTCGCCGCCCTGATACACCGACTGTTGATAATTGTTTGTGTCGCGATTTAGTGTAACCAAACCTAAATCGGACTCGACATCGCGGTTGTGAACAATTTCAATCGTGTTTGGAATACGCCGTTGACAAATTTTTTAACGTCTTGTGAAACCAACCACTTTAGATGCAAGCCATAATACCAAGCGGACTATCGTTACGGCATAGATTTAACAACTGTGTCCCAAGTGCATTGTCGCCTTCTAATGCTTGTTTGATTGCTGCTACTTTTTTGTTATCACTGATAATGTAGTCACCTAGCGTTATCGTTCCGTCCAA
>JAITST010000011.1 GCA_031287585.1 Planctomycetaceae bacterium
TTATTGTTTTACGGTGACTTAACAAGGATTTAGGGCATTATTTTGTTATGTTACTCGGACACGGCATTTTTTGTGCCATTTAGTTGAAAACAAAATCCCCCACTAAAGTTTACACACCCCGTAATAACTATCTCCACAATTTGCCTCTTGCAATTTTTGTAAAAATACGTTACTATTACTCTGTCCCCGTATGGGGATTGCGTCTCTCCAACTTTCGACAATTAATATACTTATGACACGTTCACCCAATATCACGACTACACACTACCAAGCTATATCAAATAAAACTAGCGGCGGCGTTCTCGTTTGGATTCTGGTTCCGCTGGTGGTTATTGGCGTTACTATCGGGGCTGGTTATTATGCTTGGTCGCGTTATGGTGAGCGTTATCAGGAAGCACCGCCGCAGATGATAACGGCGAAACGTGAGTTCTTTGTACACGAGATTCTCGAACGCGGTAGTGTTGATAGTGCGGTCAATATTGAGGTGCGTTGCGAAGTTGAAAGTGCGGGCGGCTTGACTATTATATCAGTCATTCCCGAAGGAACTATCGTCAAAAAGGGCGACCTGCTTGTCGAACTCGATTCATCAACGTTACGTGAAAATGTCGTCAAACAACAAATCACGGTCAACAACAGTCAATCAACTGTCGCAAAATCTGAAGCCGACTTGCGTACCGCCGAATTGACTTTCAAAGAGTACGACGAAGGCAAGTATCTTGAATCACGAAAAACTATCGAAAACAAAATCGACGCGGCGAAGGAAAAAGAACGTAACGCAACGGCAAACGTAAACTTCAATCAACGTCTGTTACAGCGTGGTTACATAACCGAAATTCAGGCACAGGCGGACGAGTTCGCGTTGCGTCAGGCGAATAACGAGTTAGAGGCGGCATTGCTCGAATTGGAAGTTCTCAACAAATATACACGTGAGAAAACTAATACACAAAACCAAGCATCAATCGACTCCGCGAAAGCAAAGCTTTCGGCGGACAGAAGGAGTCTGGAACTCGAAACTGAGCGGTTAAGCCACCTCGAAGAACAACTCACGCGGTGTAAAATTTTAGCACCGCAAGACGGACAAGTTGTGTATTTTCAGCGGCGTTGGGGTGGTGAAGACGACGTTATCAAGGAAGGTAAGAAAGTGTATGAACGCGAGGTGTTAATCCGTTTGCCCGACCCGTCGCAAATGCAAGTACAGGGATTAGTCAATGAGGCGAATATACGGTTGGTGAAAGTTGGACAGCGGGCGACGGTAAAACTTGAGGCGTTTGCAAATCAAGAGTTTGCGGGCGACGTGCGGACGGTGAATGACTATCCCGAACGCGGCGGCTGGATGGGCGGAACGATGTCGAAGGAATATATGACGAAGGTGAAAATCAACGAGCCGCCCGCAGGAATTAAGCCCGGCTTGACCGCAGAGGTTCGTATTGTAGTAAACGAAATTCCCGATGCGTTGACGTTACCGGTGCAAGCGGTTTTCGAGTACCAACGGAAGATGCACGTAGTAACGTATGACAATGGCAAGTGGGGAATGAAGGAAGTGAAAATCGGTCCGACGAACGACAAGCAGGTAGTTGTGCTTGAAGGTGTAACCGAAGGTGAGCAGGTCGTGCTGGGAGCGTGGCAACATCGCGAGAAATTGAACTTGAAAGAAGAACCGAAAGAAGGTGAGGGTGAGAACGGTAAGAACATTGAAACTGAAAAAACAGATGTCGTAATCGAACCAACAAATAAACCAATCGAACCAGCAAAAACAGAAGCCAGTAGTCAGGAAGTTGGTAAACCGGAGGGCAATAGACAGGAAGCCGGCAGACCGGCGGGCGGTAATAGACCTGATGGCGGTACCAGACCGGGAACCCCGCGTCCGCCGCGACCAAATCAAGAAACGCAAACGGCTGCACCAGCGTTACCGCCGCCAGCAACAAACTAACCCAATAAAATGCAAGCATTCCACAATCAAATTCGCAACAGATTCCGTCTGTTGTCGTTCTGTATATTGCTGACGGTCGCGTTGGCTTGCGTGATTGGTGCCGTTATGATTTCGTGCGAACGTCCGCAACCTTTGACACGAGGCGGGTGTTATCTGTTCGGCAGTTTACCAAACAACTTACAGCAATCGTCATTCTTGCAACCGCTGGCGCAAGTAACAACATCAATTCTGTTGGCGATATACACACTAATAATTACAAGTCCGCTTTGGTTAAGAAAACCAAGCGTGATGTACTGGATTACGTTTGGCGCGTCAATGATATTACCGCTGCCGATTATTTTTCGTGAGAACGGCTGGGCGAACGCATCGTTTTTCTGGGTTACAGTAGTAGTGGTTTATACTGCCGCGTTCTTCGTGCAAAAATATAACGTGTTGCAAAAATGGTCGCAAAAAAAACAAGCAACAATAATTCACTGCATCGACAATGAAACAGAAAACAGCGAACCAAACATCTCTACCAACACGTTACTAAAAATGACGCGAACACGAGAAAACGGCATCGAACGCATCGACGCGATATGCCGTATCGACTTCGTACACGGTCAGTCGCTATCAATCCTGCATATACCGTTCGTACCGCCGTTTGAAACAATACCGGAAATCGAGACCGAGCCGCTAACAGAATCACCGCTAACAATAACGGTACAAAAAATTTTAACAACGGGCGCACGTATAGACGTAAAACGCCAAGCCGCAGATGAAAAGCAAAACGTAACGATAGCGGTGGGAGTGGCGGAAGTTGTTAGTAGTTAGTTTGTGATGTTTAGCAAACTCTCCGCAACTCGCCACCATTGAGTTCACTCTTTGACCAAATTACGCAAACATTTGAGCGTCACTCGTCATTGCTATAGTAATGTCTTCTAAAAGTAGGTTGATAGATGAAAAAATAAAAAGCATTCATACATTTTTTCAACGGCTGAACTACACCTACTAAAAAAACGGAATACCCGGAATCGATGGTCTCGGAATCGACGGAATCGGAGCACCAAATCCTCTTGCAGTGTCCACGATGTTTTTCGCATTCTGGTACTTTTGTGCAATATTCTTAACACGCGACACATTTTGTTCTTTGGCAAGTATCGTTTTACGCTCATCAAGGTTGATTGTTTTTCGTGTTTCACCAGTGTACCCCATAATCACCGCCGTTGATGTTTCACTTGCGGACATCGATGGTTTTTGTGAGAATTTCCCGTCATACTGTTCTTTGACATAGTCCCGCGTCTTCCGTATAACGTAATCGGTCAACTCAAAGAAATTGATTTCGCCGTCTCCTTTGATCACGATTTCGTTGCCTTTCGCATCAAGTTCCGTTTGTTCGTCTGCTTTGCCGCTCAACGCTTCAAGGACAAACTTTGTAAAAATGCCGTGTCCCGCCTTTCCGTCTTCAAGGGATTGCTGCCCTTTGCGGCAACTCGAAAAACGTACCAAATTATCGAAAGACATTAAGTCCTCTTCGGCAAATGCGACATTCTCTGGATTGGTGATCACACCGCCGCGAAACTTCACGCTTCGTTGCGCGACGAGCCGTTCGTCAGGAACATCGGCAGTATGGTCGGCGGTTTTAACAATATCGCCGTCCACTTTCGGGGCGGTGTTCCGACACGCGTCGAGAATCGCGATTTTGAATACCTCTTCCTTGTCGGCGGAAGGGTCAAACAATTCCTTAATCGGAATCAAATTGCCGCCGGTATCCCACTCTTTATTGTCCCCGTCATAGACGATTTTTGTATCCGCCGGACAAAGATATGACTGAAATGTTGTTACGCCGTTTTTCGTAACAGGAAGCGCAATACCGTGTCCGCTAAACGCAACTAATACGATTTCCCCCGGCTTTGCTTTCGCGTTGACTTCATTGAGACAGCGTTGAATGTTTGCCGTTGTCGGTTTATGCAAATCGTCTTCGTTATCGCTCAACAGTGTTATGTCCTGTTCTTTCGCGAATTTTGCTTTGACAAATGCATCCCGCAGTGCCTTCATATCGTTGACACAGCAGTTGAGCGACGGAAATTCTAACTCGTTATCGCTTTCCGGTTTGCGGTATTGATTGATACCAATAAGAACGGCATAAGCATAAACGCTTTTGGTTTCTTTTGGCTGTTCGGTATCGGGTTTCGCGGGCGCATCAATGACCGATTTTTGTTGAGGTTGCGGTTGGCGCGACCAACGCTGCGCAAGCACATCGGCAGGGATAAACAAACTTACCGTAACGGCAAGTAACAATAACGCAATGGTATTTTTCATACGTGTTGTAAAAGTAAAGGTTAAAGGTGAAAAAGAGAGAGCAGTAAATAATTATCTCCCGCAAGGTCATGTGTGCAACATTATTTCTTATGTAGAACAATGTCCAAATACATTACTTTACCAGCACCGATGACAACCGTTGCCGCTTCGTCCGAGTCAACGGACTGCGTTTTAACCGGAACAATCTTAACGATTTGTCTGGGACGGAACCGCCAGCAAAGTTTTTGGTGACCTGATACGCCTTACCTGTCATTTGCTCTCCTCCGAAACTGGGCGGAGGTGATAGCAACCCCGGCACTTGGCTGGCGGAAAACCACGATCCGTCTTCGCCTTGTCTGACTTGTGTTGCGGCGATGATAACGCCTTGGGCGACTGCTTGTTTGATTTGAGCCGATTCACACGGACCGGTAACGTTTTCGCCATTCTTGTAATACCACGATGCTGACATTGAATTGAGTTTGTTAGGTTTTTGCGAGAAACGCGAGCAAGACCGCTTCACGAACAGAAGTGGTGCGTTCATTCAGATAGGTTTATTCCATCTGTCCAACGCGAGGTGCTTCGCTATTTACACCGAAATCGCAATGCTGAAAATTCCCATTGCAAGTGTGCGCAGACACTCTCCTTTCGGGAGCCACACAACTTTTCACACTTGATATTGGGGCATCTTCACACAGCAAGCCGTTGGACAGCGAAGTCAACCAATCCGTCTTTCGACGGCTAAATGAATTGCTGACGAACTCTAAATTTTTCTCCGAATCACAACGATTCGGACATTTTATTGATTCTAGTATTCTGATGCCGCTGTTACGCAAAGCATAAAAAAGACCAAAGGGGTGCGATAATTTTTTGTGGATTTAACGAAACCACTGAACACGCATCAATTGACATAATGTTTTGAACGTGTATAATCTACTCGTCCGTCGCGGTGACGAACCAATTCTTAACCAATCGTTCAAACAATGCACAACAAACATTCGATCGAAATTCGTGTACGGTATCAGGAGACTGACCAGGGCGGTTTACTTTATCACGGCAATTACTTTGCGTATTTCGAGATGGGACGTACTGAATTGTTGCGGAGTTCTGGTTATACGTATCGCGAGATGGAAGCGGCAGGTGCGTTCGCGGTTGTGGTGAAACTTGATTGCAGTTATAAACGTCCGGCACGTTACGACGATTTGTTGACACTCAACACCGAAATTGTCCGTTCAACAAAATTCAAAGTCGAACACGAATATACACTCTATCGCAACGAAGAGTTGTTGGCGATTGCCCACACAACAATAGGATTCGTAAACCGTGAAGGTATTATAGTTCCGGTGCCGGAATGGATGGCGATAGAATAACCGTCCGCGCACAAAAAAATCGTTCACAAAAAAACAATCGTGAACGAAAAATGGAGGATAACGGGCTCGAACCGATGACCTTTTGGCTGCCAGCCAAACGCTCTCCCAACTGAGCTAATCCCCCGTCGATAAACACCCGTACAATTCTAACCGCAAATACAAATTTGTCAAGCGGTGCGTCGGGCATTTTGATTCCTTTTTTTGTTCTATTCTCTCACAACGCTAATCAATTCCCACAACGCTTCCAACGCCTGCGGTATGACTTTTGTTGACGCAACCGAAGTCATATAGTTTACGTCGCCGCTCCATCGCGGTACGATATGCCAATGTAAATGACCGGGCAAACCCGCTCCGGCGGCTTGACCGAGATTGAGTCCAACGTTAAAACCGTCTGGATGTAACGACGATTCAAGACGTGAAACCCAAAACGTTATTCGTTCAAAAAGTTCGCTGCGTTCATCACTCGTCAACAAGTCAAGCCGACTAATATGCCGTTTTGGTGTGATGAGCAGATGACCGTTGTTGTACGGAAACTTGTTGAGAACCGCAATCGTTTGTTCAGTTCTATCAATAACCAGTCTCGCCTTGTTACGTGAATCAGCAACCGCCTGACACAAAAAACAATCAGCGTCACCATCCGGCAAAACGGAAACCGATGACGCAACATCCGCGACTTTATCCGTGTCGTCATCAACGACATAAGCCAGCCGCCAAGGAGCCCAAAGAACATCGTTCATAGTTGTTTCCGTAATGAGAGATAGGAGTTTGTTGCTCGCCTCACCTCGCCAAACGCGCTAACTCTGTTATTGCGTCGCGGACTTTGCGGGACAGGTTATGCCAATTTTCTATTAGAGATTCCAGTTGACGGTCAAACTTATCGCTCTGATGAGCGACGGAATCTGCGAACTTTTCATCGAATGTTGACAGCGCATTCGCCATTTCCGACAAGTCCGCTAAACCGTCAATGCCGCGTAACGCCGGTGACAACTCTATCGACGGTGCTAGTTTTTGGGCGGATTTTCTCGTCTTCTTTTGCTGCTTCGTTTTCGGCGAAACTATACGAGCGTTCCTCTCCTGATTCGTTCGTTCTAACAACGCGAACAACAATTTGCTACTCTCACCATCCGCGTCCCGATTCAGTAAACCGTGCGGCAACGGTAACGAAACCGTTTGTGAAACCGACGCGGCTATCGGTGGGGGTGTCTGGGCACCCCCCCGAACGTTTTCAGCCCCGTTGCGAACTGACGACGTGCGTTTGTTTTTCGTATTGCTGGTCGTTAAACCTTGTGAGACAGGCGAATCTCCCGATGCCCTCACACTTCGATTCGGGTGGAAAGTTCGTTGTTCAGTTACGAAAAGACGGGCGAACGTTTCATCAGTGTTTTCGTCGCGAGACCGTAATGTTTCTTTGAGCGGTAGAGTCTTCGCACGTTCAGTTTTGATGCTGTCATTCTTAACTCTGACGTTGTCAAGTTTAACAACGCTGTCATTAAACGAATCAACCTCCGTATCGCTTTCATCCGACTGATACGCCGCGAGCGAAATCGTCGCGACAGTCTCGTCGTCGCTGCAATCGCAATCAACCGTCGTGACTACCGAATCCGCCGGATGCATCGCCAGCACGCACGGCAACCCGGAATCAGCGTTATCGACGTTATCGACTGGCTGCTGAATATCCTTATCAAGTTGAACATTCATCGGTTATCTCACAACGGTAAAGACGAAAGGTAAAGGAAGGGAAGCGTAAGCCCACCGAATTTCAGACCTTGGATTTCAAATTAAATACAACCTAAAATCAAATCCAAAACTCACGTGTTCTACACTACTAAGCGGCATCATTCTTCATTTCTGCCCACGTGCGTTTGTAATGTAACGCTTCGAGCAACTCTGTCAGCGTTAGAGTACGGTTTTCCAGTTCGAGCGGGATTTCGGTACCCGGGTCGCAAACTAAATCGACCGTACCGTCTTCACCGAGTAATTCGTCGAACTCGCGTAACAAACCGTCCTGAACCGCCTGACGTACCAAGTGACCACGTGTTGCGGACACTTCGCTCGCACGTTCGCCGAGACTGTCGGCAGCACGCTTGGCAAGCGCCGGAAGGTACTCACTTGGAATTTCAATAACACGCGGTGTGTAAACTTTGACTTGCATCGTTTTCTCCTGTTAATCGGACTAAACAAATCGGATGAATCTTGTCCTACTTTGACGGGCAAGGCAGAAAGTCCGCTTGACTCCGTTTGGAGTGTATCGTCTGCAACAAAAAAAAACTTCGTCTGTTTTTGACGGTTTTCGGAATTATACAGGAAATAGCGGATGTTAGGAGTGTAGTGATTATCCTGCGCAGATTACCTAGATTGTTGAGAAATGCATAGATTTTTGGCTAAAAAAATTGTAGAGCCGCAACGCTTTGCAGATCTACAAGAAAATATAAAACAGCAGCATAACACTGGTTGCAAAACAGATTATGGTTTCCTTGGCGGTATTTCTCCTTCAAATACAAATGTATGTTTTTCTTTTGCTTGTGCTTTCAGTGCCGCACGGCGGGCGTTTTGGTCTTGGAATACTCTGTTTGAATTGAATGTACTTTCGCCAACAAATGGTGCCAAGTTGCCCGATGAGAGTAAGTCATAACTTTGAGCTTTTATCAAGTCATACTGTGCGTACTCACCAGAGTTTTCGTATGGCGTTCCTAACGGTGCCAGATGCAGTGAGAAAGTGTAAAATAGGATGAATGTAACGAACAAAAATACACCCGACACCGGTCCCCCTACCTTTTCTACTGTTTCGGGAAACTTTACTTTTACACGCGATATACGGTGAGTGATGTCATCCAGTAAACCGTAACTTACCAGAAAAATCGCCCACAAGCAAACGTAGTCCCAATAGAACATACCGCCTTTGACCTGGTCTGCCGCCAATGCCGCGAGCGGTTCCCAATAGTTTATCGCAATCAATGCCGCAAATGAAACGTTAATCGCGGAAATGACATTACCCCATATTCCTTCGTTTTTACGAATACCGATTACCGCGAGCAATACCAAACCCGGTATTCCGAAAACTCTCGCAATTGAACCTATTGACCCCATAGTAATTTTATGTCAGTTAGATATTAATTATTTTATCAAACGGAATCACCGACCATGATTCCAACAGTTGTATAATTCTACACGATTTTTTGTTTTTTGAATAGGTGGAGTGGTTTGGGGGTGTTCGGGGGGGGGTGTAAAATTTAGTGGGGAATCCATTTGGCGTTAAATTTGCTCACCATCATCGCATCAAAATAAGTTAGTATCCATCAGAGAATAACTCGTCCAAATTTTTTCTGTCTGAACACGATTGAAAATTGTTTGTGTCGCGATGTAATCGTAACCCGAAATGTTGACAGTG
>JAITST010000036.1 GCA_031287585.1 Planctomycetaceae bacterium
TTGGCAAAAGATTGTCGAACGTATAGACAGACTTACCATCTGCTGCTCGCGTTCCGGTAATCGTGACTGTCAACTCATGCGTCTCACCGCATACACACTCACCATAACAAACCGAAGCAGCAAAAGCAACAACAAACAAAACTGTTATCGCAACAGAAATTCGTTGAGAACTCATAGTAACTCCAATTCTAGGATGGAGGAAAACTGAAATTTGGAACTTGCACAAAATTCAAGCGACATCTGAAATTATTATCATTCGTACAACTCTAAATCGTTTTTCCATTTTTGTCAATAGGGGGTAAAATGAAAATTTTTTCATTTCCAATTAAACGAAAATACGTCAATATCGGAATTTAACCGCAAAGCGACGCATACCCAACACGATTGAAAATTGGTAACTGTTTACGGTAAGAGTATGTATTCTACGCATTGGACGGGCAGGACGTAGGAAAATGACTGTGAACGGTTACAAATTATGTTTTTAACTTTGCGTGTTGATTTTTCGTAAGTACAGATAACACCCCAGTAACGCAGCGGTACTTCCCGTATCTTGCAACCCCGTCCCGCATACTGTAAAATGTCTTCCGTTCTCACATTCTCATTTTTCCTTAAACCAAAGCGAGGTTGTATATGAAACTGTCAATTACTGTATTTTCCGTTGTCGTTTTACTGTCATTCTTTTCTCCGTCATTTGCCGACGAGCCGACTGATATTAAGCCGTTCGCGGGCGGGTCTGGTGTTTTTACCAAACTTGTCTGGAACGATGAGTTTAACGGTAGCGGGTTAGCGGATAAAGATAAATGGAGTTACGAACGCGGTTATGTTCGTAACAACGAGATGCAGTATTATACTGTCGAACGTACCGAAAATGTTCGGCAGCAGGACGGTAATCTTGTCATTACCGTTTTGAAGGACAACGCTGACATTGACGGCAAACAACGCGAAATTACCAGCGGCAGTATCGCGTCGGTGAATCACGGCGACTGGCTCTACGGACGAATTGAAGCACGGATAAAGTTTTCGTCAGCGAAGGGTTCGTGGCCTGCGTTTTGGATGATGCCGTCAAAACCGAAGTACGGCGGCTGGCCCAAAAGCGGTGAAATCGACATCCTCGAACACGTTGGCTTTGACCCCGACAAACTGCATTTCAATCTGCATACCGAAAAGTATAACCACACTAAAAAAAGCGGACGCGGTACCACAATCACATACGAAAAACCGTACGCCGACTTTCATATCTACGCGGTCGAATGGTTTGAAGACCATATCGACTGGTACTTCGACGATAAAAAAGTTTTCACTGTTAAGAATGACGAACCCGGCTGGGAAGCATGGCCTTTCAATCAACAGTTTCACGCAAAGTTGAACTATGCGTTCGGCGGGGCGTGGGGCGCGGCGAAGGGTGTTGATATGGAATGTTTCCCATTGGAAATGCAAGTTGATTATGTGCGAGTGTTTCAGAAGTAGAAATAACGCAAAATTTGCTGCGCCGGAAGCGCGGGTACTTGCAATGTATTTTGCAATAGTTTACAATGTTTGACCGTTTACCATTTTTGTGATGTTTTTCACTAATTTTTTTCCCTTAACCTAACACTAGAAAGAAATTCCATGACTACGCGAAGTTTTTTCCTTTCAATTCTCGTTCTCTCACTATTGTTGTCCGCCGTATATGCACAGAATCTCACTACTGATGATGTGTACAAATCGACGGACGAGGACTTCCTCATCAAAATTATGCAGAGACCAGAACGCGACAACGCTACGATTTACCTGTTCAATCTCGCGAGCAAGCGGCTTGGTACTTATGGTACCGCGAAGAGTGTGCCGGAACTTGTCAAGTTGCTTGGTGACGACAAAGTTGCTCACTACGCCCGTTACGCTCTCGAAACTATTCCCGCACCAGAAGTCAACGCTGCATTGCGTGAGGCGACCAAAACTCAAAAAGGTAAGTTGCTCGCGGGCGTTATCAACTCGCTCGGTGTCCGACGCGATGCTGGTGCAATTTCGGTCATTGAACCGTTCCTGAAAAGCGATGACGCGGATGTTGTCAATTCCGCTTACGGTTACTTCGGTTACATCGGAACACCCGAATCCGCCGACTTCTTACTCAAACTCGCGTCTGTTGAACAGTACAAAAAGTATCACGCCGACGCTCTGTTTGAAGTTGCGCAACAACTCCGCGCGAATGGAAACAACAAGAAGGCAATCGAAGTTTACACTGCTATCGGCGGAATGGATTTCGCGAAGTATCAGAAAAACGGTGCGTTGTACTGGCGGATTAAGACGACCGCGATTGAGGACATCAACTCGGCGGTCACGTTGTTGCTTGCACAGACAACAGCAGACGAATCGCAGTTCGCTGTGGCACTGAAAGCGTCACGCGAATTGCCGGCTGGCGACGCTGTTGCAAAGGCGATGGTTGCCGAACTCGACAAGTTGCCGTCCGAACGGAAGGCGTTATGGATTGCCGCTCTTGGCGACCGTATTGATGACGCATCGAAAAAGGTGAGTGTGCCGGTCATCGCGAAACAGTTGTCGTCGGACGACGCGGCGGTGAAACTCGCGGCAGTGAAGGCGTTGGCGCGTATCGCGGACAGTTCGATATTAACAGCGTTGATCGACGCGGCATCGGACAATGACGAATCCATTTCGGAAGCCGCGCGTGCTACAATCATCGGTATCAGCGGAACAGCGGTTGACGACGCGATTGTAAACTTGCTAAAAACTGGTAACGTGACACAAAAGAGGCAAGCGATTTACCTTGTCGAACAGCGCCGTATTTCGTCGGCGTTCGGTTTGTTGAAGGACGGCTTGAAGGACGTAGAGACACGTGACGTTGCCCTAAAAGCACTCGGTCAGGTTGCGACGCTCGGCGATTTGCCGGTGTTGCTTGATGTACTAAACTCGGCGGCTTCGCAACAGGAAGTTGACGCTATTAAAGGAGTGTTGATGTCGGCGGTAACGCGAATGAAGAAGGAAGAGGCGACCGAAGTTATAGAAGCGCGTCTGAAAAACGCATCGGAAGCGCAGCAAGTAATTATAATTGACTTACTCAAAGAACTCGGCGGTAAGAAGGCGGTTGACATTGTCAGTGCGTATGCGTGGGGCAATAACGCCGCGGCGAAAGATGCGGCGACCGCGGCGTTGGGTTCGTGGCGTTCACCGGAAGACCTCGACTTGATTGCGGATGTTTGTCTGAAAATCGCGAAAGAAGCGAAGGATAACAAGACCAAAACTCGCGGACTACGTGGTTACATTCGTTTGCCGCGGCAGTTTAGTACGATACCGGAAGAACGCAAGTTGCAGATGGTAAAGCAGTATATGGAAGTAGCAACGAGTAAGGCGGACAGGTTGTTGGCGTTCGATGTTTTCACAAGAACACCGTCCCCCAAAACGATAGACGCGGCGTTGGCATACATTACCGATGCTGACTTGAAAGACAAGGCGGTTGAGACGATAATTGTAATCGGCGAAAAAATGACAGGCAAGTCGGAAGCGGCTGCCAACGCTGTACAAAAAGCCGCCGACACAACAACTGATACCGAGTTAAAACGCCGCGCGAAAGTTGTTGTAGATAAACTGAAGTAGTTGATTTTAGATTTATGATTTTAGATTGTTGTACGCGGAAGCGTTCCGTGTACAGCAATCGAAAATCTAAAATTTATTCCCCTTAAACTCACAGACAAAATCTAATAAAATGTCTTTCGACCAGTTCACAGGTTTCACTCCGCAAACGCTAGAGTTTTTCAAAAACCTAGACTTGCACAACAATCGCAAATGGTTTCAAAAACACCGTAGCGAGTACGTGGAACATGTGTTCAATCCGGCGAAACAGTTAGCGGCAGCGT
>JAITST010000039.1 GCA_031287585.1 Planctomycetaceae bacterium
GAGGGTGATGAATGTCGTCAAAAGGTGAGAGAATGCGGAATGAAGCCGGTTGTTCCTCCGAAAAGTAACAGAGTCAAACCGTGGCGTTATAGTAAATCATTGTATAAACGCCGTAACATCGTTGAACGTTATTTCCGTAATATCAAAGAATTTCGGCGAGTATTTACTCGTTACGATAAATTAGACGAAACCTATAACGCCTTCGTTACCTTCGCTCATATCGCCATCTATCTGATATATTAGCGTCAACACTCCATAGGTTAGCCCGTGAAATCAGGAGTGCTAGCGTTTTTTTTGAATTTTTCCTGTTGTTCAAAATCGGCTTTTGCCGGGACCGAACCGGTACGCCGAAATCTCATACCAAGTTTTTTCACAAAAATCCGAACCCGCTGCGGGGAGAGTTCCGCGCCGAAGAGTTGCTTAATACGATGAGCCGCTTCGATAGATGCCGCTGGCGGACGTTTCGTGAACTCCTCGATGATAGACGTTCTATATTGTTCAAGAGAACTTTTCGGGCAATAGTAATTTGTCTTAACAATTTCTTCAATTCCGCTGTCGCGATATTTTTTGATGATACCGCACACCATGTAAGGGTTGGCACCGGTAAGCCTCGCGATTTCCGTAACTTTTATCCCGCAAGCGTGAAGCCAAAACATTTCAAAACGTTTTTGGATACGATGGTTGGGATAATGATAACGGAACTGATTAATCTTTTCTTTGTCTGCGTCCGTATAAGCAACTTTCAACATTTCTGCCTCCTTGCAAGTAAAAATTTGAGATATTATATGGCAGTTTATTGATGTTGCAAGGTATAACCCGCGTTCAACCCGCTTGTGCGGTTTCGCTTTCTGCCGCCGGGAATGTTAGGGTGAATGCGGTTCCTTTTCCTATTGCACTCTCTACCCGTATTCGTCCGTGATGTTCTTCTATTACCTTTTTACATAGTGCTAAACCAAGCCCGCTACCGCCTTTGCCGCTTGCGTCAGGTCCTGATTTTGTTGAGAAGTATAAGTCGAAAATTCGCGATAGTTTGTCTTTCGGGATTCCGCAGCCGAAGTCGCGTACCGTCAGTTCTACCATTCCGTTCTGGCTGCTCGGTACGATTTTTACCACCAGCCGCCCGCCATCGGGCATCGCTTGACGGGCGTTGATGAACAAGTTTACCAGTACCTGCTGAATACGGTTGCCGTCCGCGATGATTTCGGGTACTGGTACGAAAACTTTTTCAACCCTCACTCTGTACTTGGTCATCTCGCGTTCTAACAGCAACAACGCATCGTCAACCAATGATGCTAAATCTGTCGGCTCTAAACTCGGTTTGCGGTTGCGAGCGACACCGAGAATTGTACTCGTCACCTTTGACGCTCGTTCGGCAGCGGCGAGAATTTTTTCAAACGCCTTTTGACGTGTCTCGTCGTCTTGGTGACGCAGTCCCATTTTAGCGTAGTTCAGAATTGTCATCAGGATATTGTTGAACTCGTGCGTTGTTGTACCGACAAGTTCGCCGAGAGCTGTGAGGCGTTGTGTCTGTTCGAGACGCTCCTCCAAAACCCGAATATGTTCGGTTAGTTCAGCGATGTTGACAGACGGTTGTTCGACGCTCATGGTGCTGTGTGGAATTAGATGTAGAGTACGATTGTGCGGAATGTAGCGGTTCTATCGACTAAAAACGGTTGACAATCCAAAAAAATTGCCTAAAATTTTGTAAACTTAAAAGATTTCCTGAAGAATAAGGGGAATTTCAAAGAATTTCTATTGACTTGTCTTCACAGTGTTGCTAAAATATGTGTGGTTAGTTTTACGGACGAGCGAAATTGCTGTGGCGGCATTGTTATGCCGTTTCTATTTTCCCGAAAATAGCCGTGAAAGACCAAGTTTTCTGTTGTGGGCGGTTGACGCTGCCCCCTCACGTGGATTCTCGCAACAATTTTACATTTTGTTGAATCCGCTGTTTTGATAAGTCGATTACGACGGAATTGTTGTGTTTGTGCTGTGTGTTGGTTTGCGTTGTGAACGTAAATTGGGCGGGATATTTTCAAACGCAACTTTATATGATATAGTTTTAAACGAGCCGTGAGAATTGCGCGGTAAACCCACCATTTTTTAATTAGAAAGTTTGGTACCCAAATTATGAGTGTTTCTAGTAGAAGGAAACGAAGGAATGTTTTTGACGCTATTTTAGAAGTTGGTCACGACGAGGACTTTTTCCCGGACGAAAATGACGAGGAATTTGGTCCGACCGATGCGCCGGCAGGTTCGCCGGCAAAACTGGAAGTGCTTGCTGAACGTATCCGCAAAGGATTGCCGCTGTGGCATCCAGAAGACCGCGTTGATTACGCAGGTTTGAACGGTGCTGTTAGACCACGCGATTGAAGTGGTGTTTCTGCAACTGTTTTCCCGTTGGCGACTCTAAAACAGCCGCCGTACAGAACGACGGTTTCTCAAAACGAGAATCTCTGAAAGTATAAAGTATTGTCGTAGTGGCAGCGAGAGGTGCTATTACGACATTGTTTTTTTGTACTGAATGAGTTGTGAAATGAACAGTTATCGTTTGAAAGTAGTCTCTTGGAACGTGTACGTTTCGTTGATTGGCTACCAATCCGCACGATGTGGTAGATTATCAAAATTACCATTTTACCCAAAGCCCCGTCATTAACACGTGACTATTTATAATCGCAAACGTTAACACAATTAACGTTTGTGTAAAACAAATACTCCCCGTCATATTTACCCGTGATATATTGCAGCATTGCCTGTTATTTATCGCGGGCAAAATTATTACAACGTTAAAAATTATTATTATGTCGTCCATACAACGAAATCGGGCAGTTTTTGTTCAATAAAATTATCATTGGCACATTTGTTGATTCGGCGTAAGATATGCAGAATACTACAATACTTGATGCAGTTGGCAATACTCCCTTGTTACCCATCAAAACGGGCGGCGGGGCTAGTGTATTTGTTAAAGCGGAATTTTTGAATCCTAGCGGGTCAGTCAAGGACCGTGCGGCTCGCGCAATGATTCTCGACGGAGTTCGCAGCGGCAAGTTGGCGGGCGGCAAGGCGATTCTCGATGCAACCAGCGGGAATACCGGTATTGCTTACGCGATGTTTGGTGCGTCAATGGGGATTCCGGTTGTACTTTGTTTGCCAGCGAACGCGAATAAAGAACGTAAGCGGATTTTGAAAGCGTATGGCGCGGAGATTGTTCCGACGAACCCGCTTGAGAGTTCGGATGGTGCGTTACTCAAAGCACGCGAGTTGGCAGCGGCGAATCCTGAAAAGTATTTTTATCCAGACCAGTACAATAACGACGAAAACTGGCGTGCTCATTACAACGGCACGGCACTCGAAATTTGGGAACAGACCGAACACAAAATTACGCATTTTGTCGCGGGAATGGGAACTTCAGGAACATTCATCGGGACATCACGCCGTTTGAAAGAGTTGAATCCTAACATCAAAACTGTTCCGATGCAGCCAGCGTCACCGCTTCACGGGCTTGAAGGAATGCGTTATCAGGAAACGGTGATTCCCGCTGGTTTTTACGATAAGTCGCTGTTCGACGGTCAGATTGATGTTACGACGGAAGACTCGAAACGTATGACAATCGAACTCGCGAAAACACAAGGGTTGTTTGTCGGAATAAGTTCAGGAGCGAACGTTTTAGCGGCAACACGGCTAGCGGCGATGTTGCCGGAAGATAATGTTGTGGTTACAATTTTGTGCGATAGTGGTTTTAGATATTTAAGCGATGAAATGTGGGACTGACAGTGTAGGTCGCTAAAGGGTGAAGTATAGTGTGTAGCAACGTCACCGCTTACACTCTGCACTCTACACTGCCCCCTCACTCTTCACGGAGCCAAAAATATGATAGAATTAACAGAACAACATCGCGAAGCCATCGCTCGTCACGCTGAGTCGGAGTATCCAAATGAATGTTGTGGTGCGCTGCTTGGACGTTTTGAGGGCGGCGATAAAATCGTGAACGAGATATTACCTATCTCGAATATGCGTGAGGCGGCGGCGAAACATAATCGTTTCCTGATTCGTCCCGAAGAGTACTTGCTCTGCGAAAAGACAGCGAAGAAACTAAGTTTGGAAATTATCGGGTTTTATCACTCGCATCCCGACCACCCCGCGAAGCCGTCGCAGTACGACTTGGAACACGCATTTCCGGTTTATTCGTATGTGATTGTGTCGGTTGTCAATGGCAGCGCGGATAAAACTACGAGTTGGTTATTGAGCGATGACCGGGCAGTGTTTAATGAAGAGGAGGTGTCTCGTTAAAACTATCAATGGTTAGTTCCGTTTGTAGTGGAAAACGATGACAGTTTAACAAAAAACAACAACAATAGTCCAGTTGTGGACTACTAACAAATTTGGAAAATAATAATGGCAATCACAATTCAACTTCCAACCGCGTTACGAACGTTTACCGATGGTTTATCGGAGGTAAGCGTCGAAGCAGCAACAATTGACGAGGCGTTACGTCAACTAACAAAAAACTACGCAGACCTGAAACGTCACCTATTCGACGACAGCGATAAGTTGCGGAGTTTTGTCAATGTATATCTAAACGATGAAGATATACGTTCGCAAAACGGAGTCGGGACAGCGTTGAAGCAAGGTGATACGGTTATGTTAATACCAGCAATTGCGGGCGGGCGTTAAGCAATATGGCAACGCGTGAAGTGTCAGCGATGTTGTATTCGTTGATAAAGTTAATCAGGAGAAAACCAATAAATAGAAAGTGTTGGTGCAAAGAACAGAGTGCAAGTGATTGTCAGACAAACGCTGTACGCTGTACCGACCGCCCAACGCTTCACGAACACATGCAAGATTTAACATTAGAAGAACTTACTCGTTACTCGCGTCACTTAATCCTTCCTGAGGTTGGGCTTGAGGGGCAGCGGCGATTGAAAAATGGACGGGTGCTGGTAGTTGGAACTGGCGGACTTGGTTCGCCGGTTGCACTTTATCTCGCTGCGGCAGGCGTTGGTACGCTTGGTATCGTTGACTTTGACATTGTTGACGAAACAAACTTGCAGCGTCAAATCATTCACGGTACTAACGACCTCTTGCGTCCGAAAATCGCGTCCGCGCGTGACCGTATCAGCGACATCAACCCACATATTAAGATTGTGTCGTTTGAAACGAAAATCGACTCGGGTAATGCGATAAAAATCATCAAAGATTTCGACGTAGTAGTTGACGGCACGGACAACTTCGCAACACGTTACCTGCTCAACGACGCATGTGTGTTGCTCGACAAACCAAACGTGTATGGTTCTGTGTTCCGTTTTGAAGGACAAGCGAGCGTGTTCCACTCCAACGGCGGACCGTGTTTGCGCTGCTTGTATCCGTCACCGCCGCCCGCTGGTCTTGTGCCAACTTGTTCCGAAGGCGGCGTGCTAGGCGTGTTACCGGGTATAATAGGTTGTATTCAAGCGAACGAAGCTATCAAACTTTTGCTCAACGACGGCGAAACATTATCCGGTAGATTTTTGGTATTCGACGCGTGGAAAATGAAGTTCCGCGAATTGAAACTGTTCAAAGACCCGCAATGTCCAATCTGCGGTGAACATCCGACGATAACCGAGTTAATCGACTACGAAGAATTTTGCGGACTAAAACGTCACGATAACGACATACCGGTTGAATCGATAACCGCGACTGACTTGAAGGCAATCATAGACAACGAGCCGGAAACGGTACAGATAATCGACATCCGTGAGCCGCACGAAATCGCAATGGGAATGTTACCGCGTTCCAGAGCGATTCCGTTTGGACAGGTAGTCCGTAGAAAAGAAGAGTTCGACCCGAAATTGTTAAACGTGTTCATTTGCAAACTGGGAGTAAGAAGCGAACTGGCAATCCGCGCGCTGAAACAAGCCGGATTCGAGGGCAGAATCGCAAATCTAAAAGACGGAACAAACGCATGGGCGGCAGATGTTGACCATTCGGTAGTTACATATTGAGAAGATGAGTTTGTTTATCTTGGATTCCGTTTCCAATCAAACTTTTTTCTCTTTCCTGAATGAGTGTTTATCAAAGCCGTGAATTTCGGCTTTGATTTTATCGGAAATCGGAGGTTCTTCAATGACAGGTTGTGTCAGATAAGAGCCGACGTACATCTCCAATTCCTGAAACGCCTGTATCGGCGGTAGAACTTTTTGGAAATTGTATTGATTCAGTCGTTCGTTAATGAAAACTTTTTCCGCTCCAAACTGAAAAACGAAAATTGCTGTTTTGAACTGCTCAAATAGGGACAATAATTCGTTACAATTCTGTTCAATAATCTCATTAAAAATTTCTCTCATTCGGGACAGCATTCGGTTTCTATTCTTTTCACTTTTTTGTGACCAACTCCACCAAAAGTCATCGTGTGCTTCTAGTGTCTGAAGAAAGAAATCATCTGTCAAGTTTTTTAGATCAAAGTCATAATCGACATTAGTCGAATCGCCGGAATATTTGATTGAAGGATATATTTTTCCAGCAAATCCGACAAAAAATATCCGACACCCCGTAATCCACCGCCGCATAGGAGACAGTTTATGCGAAAATTTTTCGATATTTTCCTCGCGTCGGAATCTCATATACGGCAACTTCGGGTCAATTCCGTTTTGCATTCCGACATCATAATAATCGTGAAAATCGCTGATAATTCGCATTATATAATAATCATTATCTATGGCATACGGGAAACATTATTTCAATCGTTTGGCTTGACTTAGGTTTCCCAACAGTGATTTCATTTGGGTTATCGCAACGCCGTTGAGTTGAGTGAGGCGGTCTTGCTGTGAAAGTCCTTGACGAATTAAAAGAGCGTTAATGCTTTCCATATTCGACAACACGACCAACTGTTCCAGCGTTGCAACGTCGCGGACATTACCCTTACTTGCCGGATTTTCGTTGCGTCACTGTGCCGCAGTTTTACCGAACAAAGCAACGTTTAACAAATCGGCTTCTGAAGCATAAATCGTCGTTGCCTGCGTTTTAGTAATAACTTTTGGAATCAGTTGCTCTTTGATAGCGTCGGTATGAATCCGGTAATTGATTTTCGACAATGTTCGCTGCAAATTCCATTCTGCCGAAA
>JAITST010000054.1 GCA_031287585.1 Planctomycetaceae bacterium
AACATTAAAAGGCGTAATCACCGCCGACAAAAAAGCAGAGTTGTACGTCAACGGTGGGAAAGCAGCGGCAAAAAAACTCGACGACCTGATTACAGAAAACCCGATAGAAGCCCTGCAAATAGGAACCGACACGGGCGGAAAAGTAAACGGAGAAGACCAACCAATATACAAAGGTTGGATAGAACGAATAGTCATCAGACGGGAGAAGTGAAGGATAAATGTTACTGGTTATGCCGTACACGTTTGAAAATTGTTGGTATCATGATGTTGTCGCGAGCAAACCTTATTTGGAAAAATGAAAAGCATACAACTTGCTGATTAGGTTTTTAATGAAATAAAAAACCTAATTTTTACAAGAGACACCTCAGTAGCAAATGTAACTCCACGAAAATAACCTCATTACCTTATTTAGAATTAGGGCGGAGGTGTTTTTTTGTAAAAATGTTTTTTTTCACAGGTAGTCAAGGATAGATAAGGGTAGAGTACAGAAAACTACTCTCATCTACCTGTGAAAAATGACTTTGTAAAGTCGTTGTAAATTGGTGACATCGTATTGTGATTTTTGAGAAAGTGCAGAAGAATAAAATTTTTCTTCTGTACTTCACTTCTTGTTATTACTTCCTTATCGCCGATTCCTATACTTCATCCGGCACATCAAACGGCTTTCTGGGAATACGTGTCAGGAACTGGTTCGCTTCTTGGTTGTCTGCGAAACGTTCTTTTTCCGTGTCGATTTTCATTTTCGGACTCACCTTAAACGGTATGTCCTCTGTCTTAACCGCTCCTTTGAACACATCGTTCACGTTTGCTAACACTTTGTCGATTGATTCGTTGAGGATTGGGTTGTCACCCATTTTATTTCGTATCGACGCAAGTGAATCGTCTTGTGCGTTTCGATAAGCGGCGTTGCCCCAATGACATACCGAAGCGGAATAGTGTCCCTTTGAAATAGGGGCGTTCAACTGAACTGAATCCCTGTTTCGCATCGCGTTTATAAAATTCAATGCGTTCGCCGAGTTACTAACATTGCCGTAATCGACGTGTTTGAAATCAATTTCCCAGCGTTCGGACTTACCGTCTTTGAGAAAAATTCTGTCGCCGCGTATAACGCCCGCTTCTGTGTAAAACTCCGCTTCCTCACGAGGATTCCATTTACCTTTCTCCCCGGCGATGTTACACGATTCAAATATCAACGGTGTCCCGCCGAAATCGTACAACGCAAATTGTATGGTGGGCGTTTGTGCCTGGTCTTTGTAACTATTATCTTTGTCGTTGACGAAACGAGTACCAAACGCTATAACACTGTCGGGATGTTTTTCGCCGATTGCCCATAAGCAAAGGTCAAAGAAGTGAACACCATTATTACCGATTTCTCCGTTACCGGTATCCCAAAACCAGTGCCAATTATACGGCGTTAGGTTTGCGTGATAATCTTGCTTTGGTGCCGTACCGAGCCACAAATCCCAGTCGATGTTCGTTGGCGGAGCGGTAACCGGCTTGTATCCGAGCGGACCGCGCGGACGGTTAGCGTAAACTTTCGCCGCAATCAATTTACCGAATTTTTCGGTCTTTATCGTTTCCGCCACTTTTGCCCACGTATCAGATGAACGCCTTTGTGTTCCGTGTTGAACTAACCGGTTATACTTTTTTGCCGCCTCGACTAACTTTCGTCCTTCGTACAAATTTTGACTGCACGGCTTCTCAACATAAACATCTTTTCCCGCCTGACAAGCCCAGATAGCCATCAACGAATGCCAATGATTACACGTCGCGACAAGAACCGCGTCGATACTTTTATCTTCCAACATTTTCCGTGCGTCTTGGAGTGACGTAGGTTTGTGTTGATATTTTTTTTCAATTTGTTCCGCACCGCCGTTCGCACGATTGATGTCGGCATCAACAATCGAAACAACTTCGACATTTGGCAATTTACTAAATTCGTCCGCAAGATGCATCCCGCGACCGCCGGCACCAACCAACGCGACACGAATACGGTCATTGGCACCCGCAACATCACCTTGAACGGTTGCGCCGGTCAACGAAAAAAGTGAAGTACCGCCGGTAATCGTCGCGGCGGTTTGCAAAAACGAACGTCTTGATGTAAAGTTCTTCATTTGGGTTATCCTTTCTAGAGGATGTCTGTTTACTAAATTTCACGAAACCTACTTGTTAGATTCACTCTCTAACATTCTATCCGTACGGCTTATTCTATGAAAATTTTTATTGTTAGTCAATAGTGATTGTTCTTCCATCGCGGAGTAGCCATTCGTTGAGACGTAATGTTTTGTGTTGATATAAATTTTTATTGTACACATGAAATCGAAGACAAAGACACGAAGCATCGTGTCTCTACCATTATCTAACAGAATCAGAAAACTCTATCGTTCACAATCCTTGTGGTCGGTGATGAAAATTCGTATGCGTTTGTTCTACACAACACACGCCAACTCCATCAAAACCTTACTGTCGTTCAGCGAACGGAAACCTACTCCCAAAATTAACACTCATAAAATTTTCTAATTTTTTCGTAGGGGGGTATTTTATTTATTGCAAGCCGTGATATACTATTATGAGTTTTATTCAGATAAAACTAACGGAGAACTCTCCGTTTTGAGATTACATATTGTCCTGAACCATGTTTCAGGGATTATAATTGAGTACGTCAGCAAGTCATAAGTCGTCGTTTTGACGAATGGTAATTTTCACAGACCAACGGGTAACCGTGTGAAGACTACTATGGGCGAATGAAAGTTGCGTAACTCCCGATAGGGAGCATCGCGTCTTTGCCCGTGGGAATCTTCGGCGTTCACTTTTACGGGATCGCACCACTTTGGTCGGTGGGAAGTACCTATCTTATGAGCGTGGTCGCTCCTGTTCTAGCGATATTTCTGCGGCTCGTTACCATTTCACTCCAACCCCACTAAATCCGATGAAAAAGTCTGTGTTCATGTTTCTTGCAGTTTTCATAATAACGACTCTGTTGTGTGTTAACAGTGGTTGCGGCGGTATATGGACTACAAAATGTCCTAAAGGACATGAGTATCCAACAACAGCCACAAAATGCCCCATTTGCGGAGCCACAAAAACATGTCCTAAAGGGCATAAGTATTCAGCAACAGACACAAAATGTCCCACTTGCGAAAAAGAAGAGGAGATAGAAAAAAAAAATGTGGAGATAAAAAAAACGCAGGGGAAATATAATGTTCTGTGGTATATTTTTATAATTGTGATTATTTTAGGGATTATCGCAGTAGGTCATGCGTTCAACCGCGGACTCGAAAGAGGCGGAATGGAACAAGCCCTAAAAGACAAAATACTATTTGAACAACAGGGCTTTTACTGCGTTATTCGTAAAAATAATGGAAGAATCGACTTGGTCGTCTATAAGGAAGACCAAGTCACTATCAAAACAACTCGTCATTACGACGACAAACAAACATTACAAACAAAAACTACTTAACGGAGAATTACAATGCCATCAAACTTAAAAGACGAATACGTTTCCAGCAAACCTGCTACGGAATCTGCCCAAGAGGAAAAATCGAAGCAGTCCGGTAAGTCTGCCGAACTTACGGATGGGATGAAAAATCTCGGTAAAGGTGCTTTGCAGGCAGGAAAAGGTATGCTGCAAGTAAGCAGTGTTGTTGCATCACTGACTTATGCGGCATTGTGCGATTTACACAAACAAATGCGTAAAGATACAGCCGAGACGATTGACTTGGAAAAAGAAGTGTTACATTTTCTGACCGACCATTGCGCCGAGCAATTTAGCTTACCTAAAGAAAGCGTTGAAAAGTATCTCAAAGAAATTGTTCAAGGAAACGGAACGCTTAAAGATACGCCGCTCGACAACATATTGCGAATAGAATTAGTAATAACAAAGGCAAGTAAAGAAAATGAAACGACACTCACTTATAAAGTGGTACTGTTACTTGCCAAAGATGGACAACCCGTTAGACAAACCATAACGTTACCGCTCAATGGGCAATGGGATTACGCACCAGATGAACTGCGGAAGAAGTTTATTGAACAGGACAAAGACGAATTTCGGTTTTTAATTTACTCCGTTTAGCAAGGATTATATGATGTTGTTTACAGCCCTTATTATCGGTTTATCAGTTGCGGCATTTGCTTACTTCTGGAATTATATTCGGGAAGTGTTGAACAATCCCGTGCGGGAGATGTTACAAAAACATTACGGAACAGGGGTAGAACAATGGTTCGTTGGCTTCATTATGGCGCTTGATGAGGTTATGGTAAATGTTCGGCGAGGCACTAAAGTCATTGCTGGTTGGACGAAAGAACAACTCCGCGGAGCGTGGTTGTGGTTCGGTGAAACATTTTTAGATATTGATACAACATACATAAAAATTGACGATACTCATTTATTGTCGGAAACAAAATCGATAATGCGATTGAATGAAAAAGATGCCGTTGTCCGAACAGAAGAAACCATTATTCGTGTTGATGATTTACCAAACGATATTAAGAATGAAATGCAAAGACAGAATACTAATCGATACAGCGTTGACGAAAAGAAGGTCGTCGAAAGGCAATACAAAGAAAAATTAGAATTACTCAATAATTGATAACCATAATGAGGTAAATTTATGATTACCGCTATTTTATTAGGACTTTTAGGATTGGGAGCAGTTGCTGGTAATGCTCTCGCAATGGCTTATGCTATTTCACAAATTTCAACGGCAACGGTGGTAATGCTCGCTGCCATATCCGCATTCATTTCCGCCTACTGGTTTTTCATTTACCCGTTTTTTGCGATGGTACTTTACGGAATGTTCAAACTCTGCTTTCCGCAACTTGCAAAGATTATTGACGGATGTTTTGCGCATCTGTTAGATTGGCTTGCTAATAAGGCAATTCCTTTTGTCGTAAAAGAGCTGGTTCGTGGATTACGGTTTTTCCTTGATACTGTTATTGCCATCCATACATATTACACAAAAAAAGATGCGAATACGGTCGTAGAGAAACAAGAGGTCTATGTTGACCTCGGTAATGGTAACGCAAAATACAAGGTAGAAGAAAAGGAAGTTGCATACGATGATTTGCCGCCACATATTAGGCAGGAATGGATGTGGAATCAGGAAAAATACGGTGATACAACAGACATTAACGAAAAAGACACCATTAAAGCCGCCGTTGCCGTCAAAGCGAGGGAGCAAAACATTGATGATAAGGAATTACTGGACTTAACCCTAACCACCTAACAAACAACAAAACACCTTAATCACTACACTAACAATGAATCCAACAATGAACGTCAAATTACTTATCGCATTGCTTTGTTGCATCCTTTTGGCGGGGCTTGTTTCTGCCGAGAGCGAATCTATGCCTGCTGAACAACTAACCGAGCAGGTGAAAATCGAAGATGAACAAGCCGAAGCAAAGAAAAAACAGGATGAACGAGAGAAAATAGAAAAAGAAATCCGTGACAAAGTGGAAGCGGAGTTTCGATCCGAAATTGAAGCATTAAAAAAAGAAAAGCAGGAATTAGAGGGACAATTACAAAATGCGCTGACGGTAGCAAAATATGTCGGCTACAGTGCTATTGGTATTGTTCTCGTTATTTTCTTTGGACTTATCATTACTCGCCGTAAATCGTCGGACGGTGTAAATTTTGAGGCACGCATCATTGATTCAGTTACTGATTTGTTGAAACGGAAAATGCCGAATCTATCAGGCGATTTGAAACGGCAGATTTCGGACATTATCAAACACAACGCAGTACCGGGACCATCGTTCAGTTCTTTTGCACGGGCAGAATATAACATCAAAAAAATTGATGAGAACAATGTCTCATTGACCGTCAATGTTTTGTACATAGTTAGTCCTTCAGATGTTGCAAAGTTGACAAGCGAGAGCATTATTTGCTGGGATGATCTACCGAAAGAAATTCGTAATGATTTCATTCAGAATCGAAAAACAGAACAACTTTATCTCCTTTACAAAAAAAAAATTATGACAATTTATGACAAACCAATAACTGATAGCAGTATTCCAGAGGGAAAACCAAAGAACAATGCTGCGCAGGAAAAAGAAGCGGAACCGGTAATGGCGTTCATTCCGCGCAAACCGCAATATACTCTAACACAGG
>JAITST010000223.1 GCA_031287585.1 Planctomycetaceae bacterium
GCGGATTTTGTTGCGGATTGCGTAGTTCACTATACAAACTTCATACGCCAACGCCCGCCCTTTACCGTCCGCACGCGGCAGAAGCCGTTGCGAGATAACCGCTTGTAACGAGTTCGCTAACTGCATATTGATTAAGTTTTGCTGCGCCGCCGGAAACACCGTTTGAATACGTTGTATCGACTGAACCGAATCCGGCGTGTGCAGCGTCGCGATTACCAAGTGTCCGGTTTCGGCGGCGGTGAGTGCTGTCTCAATTGTTTCCAGCGAACGCATTTCACCGATTACAATCACGTCGGGGTCTTGACGCAGAACACCAACCAACGCCTCCTGAAAAGTCGGAATGTCCGTCAAAACCTCCTGCTGAATCACGATACTCTTCGAGTTGTGGTGAACGAACTCAACGGGGTCTTCAATCATCACAATCTTCTTACGTTGTTCTTGATTGATGATGTCAACCATCACATTTAACGTCGTCGTTTTACCGGTGCCGGTAGGTCCCGTCACCAACACCAACCCATATGGATACCGCGCGAAATCCTCCAACACCTGCGGCAAACCGAGTTCTTCAAGCGTGCGGATTCGCGTCTCGCAAACACGAATCGACATCTCTGGTATGAGTGCCTGATAATAAACACTGACACGAACACGCCCGACTCCTTCAAACGTTGTCGAGAAACATAGTTGCTGTTTCTGTTCAAAATGTTCAATCTGACGCGGTGACGCGATTTCGTGGAGCAACGAATGGAGGTCTTCGCGGGTAAGTTGTTCACCCTTGATTTGACGTATCTCGCCGTGAATACGCAGAATCGGCGCGACACGGTGAACGAGATGTACATCGCTGGCGTGAAACAGTTTCGCGTGTTCAAGGATGTCTTTGATTTTCCACATGGGGGATTCGTGGGTTATGGATTTTGAGTGTTTTATAATAGGCGGCAACGCAACGACATTCCGGCGGAGTTACCGCGCCTGCTATGAATCCACGCACACTCCGTCGGTTGAAACCGACGGCAATACGAGCGTCTATTTTTTCTTTTGTTTTGACGCAACTGTTTTCTTCTGCGGCGGCACAGGTTTGCCGGACGGTTTCACGGGCTTTACATCCGTTGGCTTCTGCTTTGATACAGGTTTTGACGGCGATTTCTTCGCCGGTGCCGAAGCACTGCTTTGCTTCTCTACTGGTTTCGATTTCTTCACCGGCAGTGTTGCTGGTTTCGGTGACGATGGTTTCGACGGTTCTGATTTCTTCGTTACCGGTTTTGTTAGTGACGGCTTTGACTGAACCGGTTTCGCTGCCGAATGTCCTGTTTGCTTCTGCTTCAGTTTCTTTTCCAACGACTTCTTCTTTTTCTTCTTCGACTGCGACAACAAGTCGTCGTCTGTCTCTACGTCGTCGTCCGACGAGGCAAACGACAGATGCGACTTTATGAACTCGCTCGGTGCTTCTGCATCGTCTATATCCGCGTCATCGTCGTCATCGTCAAGTTTGGCGAGCGGCAACGGCAACGATATAACCGGTTTTTTAATCTTCGACTTGACCTCCGGCGTAACCAATACCGGTGCCGTCGCGTCGCGCTGCAACGCCTTCGCGTCAACCGTTTTCAGTACCGCTTGCAGTGCCGTTATGTCCGCATTTTTGTAGAACTCCGCCGCGAACTGGTGTAACGCCATCGCAAAAGCAACCCCGCGATTCTTCGGTATAACACGTTCAAGTCCCGAAACGTTCTCACGTGTTTTGTCGTCACTAACCCGTGTCAGGTCGAGCAAGCGGAATATCCGAAGTGATGCCTCGTCGAGCGGTATGTTATGACCGTCGAGTGCAACTTGGTAAACGTAATCTGCCATAAACCGCGTACAACCTTTCACAACCCGCGTCCCGCTCTCACGGTCAAAATACGTGTCGGTTATCGAGAGCAGGTATTCGTGAGCGTGCGTGATGGTCTTCTTGCGCAACTCTTCAAGGTCGAAGTTGTAACGCGAATGCGCCTCGAAAATCGTTTGCAGTGTAAACTTCACACGATTCCCCGCCGCGAGCGGGTCAGGCAACTGCGACAACTTCTCCGCGATTTCGTACTCACTGGAAACACGCACTTCGTTCCAATCAATGTAATAATGTTCGAGAATCCCCATCGCGTGGTCGGCGGCATCAATGCTGGCGTTTTCAAGTACGGCAGCGTAAATAAGATGTTCAAGAATAGTACGCGAAGGCGGTGCTGGCAGTTTATCATAACGTTTATGAATCAACTTCTGCAACGCTTTAATTTTGCCGGTAGTATTTAAGTTTTGTGACATAGGAAAAAATATATTGGTTATTCGGTTTGGTAGTGTACAATAAAACACAAAAGCAGATTATACAAAATACAGGCAGAATTGCAAGATACGGCGCACGGAATTATTATGGGTATCCAAGCATCGTGAAAAGTTTACGATACTTGTGTATAGCACGTGTTCATTTGATATTCTCTCTTATTTCCGTATCATTACTACCAATTTTACACAGACCACAACAATAAACAACCATGATAACATCACATAGTTCGCCGTTCCCGTTGCGGCGCGAACGATGTGCGGGGCGGAGGGAAGATAAATGATATGAACAACCTCACCCACAACACGTTGGTAATCGCTCATAACATTTTGAACATTGTGAGTGATTTGGTTTTGGTCGGTAAAACTCAAAGTCGCAATCGCTCTGCCGCGATCACCCCGCTCTACCGCGATAACAGTTACGTTAGTTTTTATACCTTGATTTAACAAACGAACGATTGTTACCGATTGGGAAATCGTGACAAACGAAAACACAACTATCACGGCAAACAGCACTACAATCCTATTTATCTTCATCACATTCCACTTCAACCATAGGCAGAAACGCTAGCCCGTCTTCGTACAACTGTGCCAAGTACATTAAACCGTTTTCACCCATCAAGAATGCGCGGCTTCTTAACATCGGCATATAATTTCCTTTCATTATACACCGAACGCTGCCGCGATTGTCTGAAACTTCACCTTCATAATCAAGGTACTCAAGCCGGTGGGCGGGCAACCTCTTCGCGTCAACCCTGACCGTTTTATGTTCAAGCAAATTCGGCTGCGGCTCAAACGACCACGTCAACAACGAGAAACCGTCTTCCAACATAAAATCCCAATGGGTGTCGTCGGGAGTTGTGTGTTCTAGTATGACAAATTGCCGTAGCATGTGTTTCACCTCTTATAAATAAATTGTTTCATACAAAGGGATACCGTGAACATTCACGATAGTTCACCCATTTTATCAAACATCCCTACTCGTTACAAGACAACCGCGCGGGTGAAATATGCAAAACAAAATTTGTACGTTCGACGGCGTTAGCGGTTTTTGTATGTTAGAGTCCTGTATGCGAAACTTTACTTTATGCCGGTTTCGGCTCACCGTTTTTACCGCGTTGCTCGTTGCGGCGATTTTGTTGTTGACGGTTTGTGGTTGCGCGATTTGTAAGAAGTTTACAAAGCCAGCGTCCGCAACGCCGTCAGTAGCCGCTAGCGACGTAACTACTCTACCGCCGTCAACATCTGATACGGTTGTACGCGGTAGTGACGCGGTTACGTCTTCTGCTGCAACAACCGAAGTTGCGAAACCGATTGTTGTTAGCGAGACGATTAGTAACGTTGTTGTCGATGATACGGCGTTACGCGCGGCAAAGACGCGGATTGACGAACTCGAACGGAAGGTCGTTTCACTCGAAGGTGATGTTGTTGGTCGCGACATAACGATTCGGTCGCTCAAACAGACAGCGGAAGCGTTGACGGTTGCGAAACCTGTAACAACGTTACCGACACCGATGATTCCGGTGAACGGAGTTGAGGTGAAGAAAGTTGACGGGGCGGTTCGCGTAGTTGTGCCGAGTGCTATGATTTTTGAGGATGGAACACTCGACAAGATTAAACCGTCGGGTGAAGACGTGCTGCTGAAAGTGGTGACGGAATTGGAATCGAATTTTCCGAACAAAGCGATTGCGGTAGAGGGCTACATTGATTCGATGTCGTTAGACCCCAACGACCCGTCGCAACTCCTCAACCTCTCGGCATATCAGGCAAGGGTAGTAGTAAACCATCTGATAAACGCCGCCCGTGTGAATCCCGAACATCTAAAAATGGCGGGTTGCGGAGCGGCATCACCAATAGCCGACAACGCAACCGAAGAAGGTCGGGCGAAGAACCGGCGAATTGAATTTGTGGTTGTGGAATGATGTTTTATACCGATAACTAACCGTACGCTGCTGTTATTTTTGAATGGTATCCGCCAAGTACAACAACCTGAAATGCCTACCAACGATGCGAAGAAAGATGTGATAATACTTTTGCCTACATAAGGCAACTTCTAAAAACTCCACGATTTCGTTCAGCAAGTCCCTAATTTTACGGGGTTTGTTGTTTTGAGTCAATAGGTTTTTAGAAGATGTCATAAGTTGTCACCGTTGTCGAATGATTATCCGTCCTCCAAATTACGTTTTTTTATCAAAAAGCGACTTTAAATTTTATAATTCACCATAATTTCACGAAAAACTTCGTTCTACCCCTTGAAAAATTTTTGTTTTCTGTTCTACTTTTATCGGCGAGTTTTTTTCGTCACATTCTGGGGTTGCCCTGAATGTCTCCTGTAAATTCAATCTCTATTAAATCCGAAAGGACAAAAATGTCAGAACAAAGTGGCACTAACAAAAAATCACATGACGAACATCACGAGGCGAGCAAGCAGCCGTCTTATGGTCTTGTGTTGACCGCGATTGTTATTGTATTACTCGCTTATGTTGGTTTACTGGTCGCTGGTTTGCCGCAACAATGGACGAATGAAGCGAACACTGTTCACGAACACGGTACCGACGACCACGCCGGTCATAATCACGCTACCGACGACCACGCTGGTCATGACCATGCTACTGATGACGACCACGCTGGACATAATCACGCCGAACACGACCACGCGGCTCACGATGGTCACGGTCATACTGACCACGCCGTTGCCGCAACTGATGGCGGCAGCGACAAGCAGAGTCCGCCGTTGTTTATGATATTTCCGTTTGCGATGTTGTTACTCGCGATTGCTGTGTTTCCGTTGATACCGGCTACTGCACATTGGTGGGAGAGCAACTTGCACCGTTTCTATGTCGCGGCGGGTTTGGGTGTTTTGACATTGTTGTACTACGGTTTTGTCTGTAACTTTCCGATTGACTTACATTGGCCCGGACATGCGTTGACGAATCCGTCTGACGGAGCGTTTGCTATGATGAGTACGATATTCACAAACGCAATCATTAGCGAATTTATTCCGTTCATCGTTTTGTTGTTCGCGTTATACTCAATCGCCGGAGGTATCCGAATCAAAGGCGACCTGAAAGCAAGCCCGCGAACGAACTCAATCATTCTGCTAATCGGTGCGGTGATGGCGAGTTTTGTCGGAACAACCGGTGCGGCGATGTTGTTGATTCGTCTGTTGCTAGATACAAACAAAGAACGTAAGTACAAAGTACATACCGTTGTCTTCTTCATATTCATCGTTTGTAACTGCGGCGGCTGCTTGCTGCCAACTGGTGACCCGCCGTTGTTTTTGGGTTACTTACGCGGTGTTGATTTCCTTTGGCCTATGCACCTTTGGGCAGAGTGGGCGTTTGTCAACTTGATGCTAATTGCACTTTACTTCCTATTCGACGCGATTTTCTACTATCCGCATGAGTCGAAGGGTGACAAGGCGAACGATGCGGCACACACCGAACCGCTCGCGATACTCGGTTGGAAACTGAACGTGCCGTTGTTGTTAGGTGTCGTTCTCGCTGTTATGTTCCTTGCGCCGGAGAAAAATTTCTTCGATGGTCTTGGTATCAAACAAATCGTTGCCGCATCTGGTTTACAGGTGGAACCGTGGTATCCGCCTTACTTTTTACGTGAGGCGATGCAGGTATTGTTCGTGCTGATTTCGATTGCGGGCGGCTCGTTTGCGATTCGTAAGGAAAACGATTTCAATTTCAACGCGATTGTCGAAGTCGCGGCGTTGTTCTTTGGGATATTTATTTGTATGCAAGCACCGTTACAAATTCTCGACGCACAAGGTAAGAACCTGCCGCTCAAGACTCCTATTCACTACTACTGGGCAACGGGTTCGTTGTCGTCAGTTTTGGATAACGCACCAACTTATGTTGTGTTCTTTGAAGCCGCGAAGGCACAGGAAAAAGCGAAGCGTGTGGAAGCGGAAAAGGCAGGCGGCGTGACACTGGAAGAGTACGAGAAACGCAGTAATACACGATTGAAAGTAGCCGACGGCGAAATTGACTGGCTATTGTTGGTTGCGATCTCGTTAGGTTCGGTGTTTATGGGAGCAATGACGTATATCGGTAACGGACCAAATTTTATGGTAAAAGCAATCGCCGAACAGTCCGGTATAAAAATGCCAAGTTTCTTCGGATATATGATATACAGTTGTTTGATTCTGTTACCAATTTACGCACTGATGAACTACTTGTTCTTGTTGCGTTAGAATAATTTTACAACTATACTTAACACGTTGTAGATGCAGGTGTCCTGTCTCTGCGATGGATAAATTTTAACCCTATTTTTTACATTACTCAAATGCCATTACAAAATCTCAACATTATTGGTGAATCTATAAACGATTCTGTTCCGTCAACTCGTTCGCTTTTTGAATCCGGCGATCTGGATTCGTTACGTACTCTCGCACAGGAGCAGGAGCGTCTTGGCGCGGTGGTGATTGATGTGAACATTGGTACAAAAACTCCGGAGTTTATGAAGGATATCGCGACGCTTGTACAGGACGCGGTATCGATACCGTTGTCTATCGATTCGCCAGACATAACTATTGCGGAGGCGGGGCTTGCGGCTTGTGACCAGAAACGCGGGCTGCCGATTCTAAATTCGATTTCACCGTTACGTACGGAAATGTTTGAACTCTACAAACGGTATCCGTTCCGACCGGTGGTGTTGGTGTCGGAGGGGATAATTGACGGTCAAGCGAGAGCGTGCAGGACGGCAGACGAAACATACAATGTGGCGAAGTTGATGCTGAACGAGGCAAAACGGGTAGGTATTCCGAACGACGATATGTTGTTCGATTTAGGCATAGCACCGATAGGCAGTGACGGCGACGGCAACATTGCGAGACTATTGAAAGGTATGGAAATGATTCACAACGACAAAGAGTTTCGGGGAGTACATTTTTCAGTAGGTTTGAGTAATTTTACTGTTATGTTGCCAGCGAAACGCAAGGACGGTTCGGCAGTGAAGAGCGATTTAGAAAGTGCGTTTCTAACGTTAGCGATGCCGCTTGGCTTGGACTATGTAATCGGCTCGGTTAAGCGAAACTACCGAATTTTGGAAGCCGACCATCAAGCACTACAATGTCTAAATGATTGTATAAAACTAGGCGGTTTTGAGTCCATAACGAGAGTGATACAGTATTACAAGTCGTAACAACAATCGTAACGACATTACGGCAACGAAGTACCAGTAGAGACGTGATTCTATTCCGACAAATAATCGTTTCGGAATATGCGAAAAGGTTTGTGATAAAAACAAGGTGAAAATAATATGTCAGAGCAACAAATCGAAGAATCACTACCGCCGAAACCGTTTAGCACGGCGGGGTATTTGTTCCTCACGACATTCTGGACGGCATTGATACCGGGGTTGCTTGTTTCGTTACCAGTGAGTTTCGGCTGCTGCGGTGCGATACTCGAGGGATACTTCGTGTTGAGCGGGATTAGCATCTTTGTTTCTATACTGTTGTTCTATTTGTTATATCTCAATGCAAAGTTCAACGAACGGCTCATCAAGAATGTTCGTGTCGACAATATTCCGAGCAGTTTCTTCTTGCGGTATTTGCCGTTTTATCTGCCGCTTTTTTATGTTATGGCACTCACGGCGGCGGCATTCGGTTTTGCTTCATTATTCGGCTTTGATACATTGGTGCCAGCAATCTTCGCGTTCGGAGTGGCGGATTATCGGAACTACGGAAACTCGATTGGTTTTTCGTTCCGTTATTATGTCGAAGGAATGTTCAAGCACGACGGCGTAAAACTGCTGAAAGTGAACGGCATTGAACCGACGGCGGCGAACATTCAGAGCGGCAAATATCCGTTCATCGGAGAACTTGTGATGATCACCGACGAGCGTGAAAATCCAAATCCGAACCGAACGCTAGAATTGACAGAACATATTCCGCAGGCGGGAACATTGTCATCAGTTACGGTGATGGAGCAGTCAGTAACGATTTGGGCTATGCGGGTACTGTCAATGATGTTTCTAAACGTGGAATGTTCTATCCCCATTTTTGGCGAGGAATGGGCGCAGTCACAGATGGTACATCGAACTCGGTAGCAATCAGCGAAATCGTTGCGGATACGACACCGAGCAACAGCGTCAAAGGCGGTGTTGCCGTTGTACCGGGAATATTAGTAATAACCGGCTTCCGGTACTACGTCAGAATTTACACTCAAACCTTCACTCTGCATGAGTGTCAGGAACGGCAACACAATAACGGGTACCTATCGGACATCTGCCGGTCAGGAACGAGGTTCACGTTATCTGGATGGACTTGTTTTATATACAGGTTTCTGCACGATTATGCCGCCTAATGCCCCGAACTGTGTTTCTTCTAATACCGAAATTTATTGTGCAGCATACTCGGCAAGCAGTAATCATAGCGGCGGTGTGAATTGCGGATTTGTCGATGGTTCGATACATTTTGTTTCGGAAACGGTGGACACGAACGGACTCCCTGATAGTAAGCAGGGCAATAAACTCATGGGGACAAGTTCCTACGGCGTTTGGGACGCAATGGGAACACCATCAGGAGGAGAATCAAAATTCGTTTTGTAGTAACGATTTTGATATGGGGGTTGATGATGAATTCTTACCACACAAGGGGTTGCTAATGTTTAGCCCCTACGAGGCGAGGATTCATTGTCAATATTTTTTGCTGTGGTTATCCTTAAAAAATAACATCCACAACAATTGTGTTCAGTATTACTAACAATTCACAACTAACAACTAATTCCAATGAAAAATTTTATTTATTGTATGATACCTTGTTTGTTCCTTATCGGTTGTTCGCGGTCATCTGCGCCGATCGATTTACCGAAACTCTATCCGTGTACTGTTACGATAACGCAGGACGGGAAGGAGCGACTGTTGAACTGATTTTATCCGAAGGACAGGCAAAATATAAAGCCGTCACAATAACCGATTCACAGGGGATTGCCGTTATGTCAACTTACGGAAGTGCAGGCGTTCCTTTGGGCAAATACAAGGTTGTTGTTTCAAAAAAAGTTGAGGATAATTTCATTTACGGTGAGAGTTCCACCGGTACAAAGGAAGTTATCGCAGTACATCATATCGCACTGTCGAACCGATGTATTCAGACACAAAAACCACGCCGTACGAAATCGAAGTCAGCGGCAAAAAGGTAACGGTAACGTTTGATGTCGGTAAAGCAATCAAACAACGGTTATAGACCAAACACGACTGAAAATTGCTTATTGTAAAGACGTAAGATGCAAGGTATCTTTGCCCGTGAACGCTTATGGATTTTGAACGTAAAATCTTTACTCATCACCGCCGTCCGCCTTCGTATTCGTCCAGAAATGCGTCGAGCCAACAGTGCATCAGGTCGGCGTGACAGACTTCCGTTGTTCCATACGTCTCTGCCGGAACGTAAAAATTCAAATCACCTAACGAACGGCTTTTGTTGTCCGGTTTCATACCCGAAAGCGTTACGATGTAACCGCCCTTTTTGCGTGCGGTTTCGATTGCTTTGATTACATTCGGAGAGTTGCCGCTGCTGCTTGTTGTGACAAGCATATCGCGGTCGGTGAAAACTCGTTCAAGTTTGAATGAAAAAAGTTCGTCGGATGAAATGTCGTTACATATTGCGGTCAAGTACGAAGTCTCGGCACAAGAGCCGGTCTTAAAACCGCCTGCCTTCATTGTGTCGAGTATCATGTGTTCGGCAATGGTAGCACTAGCACCGTTACCGATAAAATAAAGCGTACCGCCCTTCTCGTCGCGAACCGCTTTTGCAGTCAGGCACCACCGCTCAATGCCCGCATCCTGACCGATTTCACTACCATCACGAAGCGTGACAACGGTGTTACGCAATTTTTCCGCGATATAATTTGTGTAGTCTTGAAAGTGATTTTGTTTGACCATAATTTGTTACCTGTCAAAAGATGAATCCCATCTTTGCATAGACGGGGAAATTTCACCGATACGTCCTAATATACTTGTCACGATTAATGACGTTACGTCATTGATTCTGTTTTCAAATCAATCGAACGATCGTACAATTGTACGCTTTGTGAAATTAAAGTCAAGATGTTAGGATAAATTTATACCGAACACGATTAAAAATTGTTTCACATCATTCCTGTCGCGTATTTCACATTATACGTCGCCATTATTGCGTCGTATATTGCGTTCCAGTATGCAGTTCTCGCGCCGGTTTGTTGCGTTTGGGCATCTAATACTTCGGTGTGATTTACCAAGCCCTCGAAGAACTGTTTACCTACTACACGTCTGTTTTCGTCCGCTTGAATCACTGCTTGTTTCGCCACCGTTATCCGGCTGCGTGTTTCCTGTTCGTTCAACGCGGCGGCATAAACTTCCAATTCAATCATCGAACGTAACTCGTCGTAAGTTCGCGACGCGGCGGCGGCTTGATGGTTTGCGGTATACTTGCGAGAACGACTGCTGCCGCCGTCGAATAATGTCCACTTCATACCCAGTCCGCCTGCCCAGTTTGTTTCGTTCGACAGGTGCGAGTTCTGCATATAGTTAAACGAACCGACCGCGACAATTTGCGGCAAACAGTCCGCGTTCGCCACTTTCACCTGTGAGCCTATCGCCTGTGACTGTTGTGCGATAGCGTTCAGTTCGCGACGGTTCTGTAACGCTTCCGCTGTCAACGTTTCATAGTTACCGGAAAGCGGCGGCACTTCCTGCTCGACGAGATAAAGCGGTGTATCAAGCGGACGATTTAACAAACGATTGTAGTTCGCTTCGGCAGTCAACGCAACGTTTCGCAACCTCATAACCTCCTGCGTTGCCGTCGCGTGTGCAACTTGTGCCGCGAGAAAAACGTTACGTGTTACGATATTTTGAGTCAACATTTTACCCACAACGTCCTCGTGAGCAGCGAGCGAACGTTCATTGCCGATAGCGACTTCGTACAACTTTCTCGCACGAAGAACTGAAAAGAACGCATTCGCAACTTCGAGTTTGAGTTGCTTCTGCATTGCCGTATATGTTGACTGTACTGACGCAACCTGATACTTGCCCGCGTCAATTGCCGCACTGATTTTGCCGCCGGTATAAATCGGAACGGTGACAGTTGTTGACGACAACATAAAATTCTGGTCGGCGAGCGGAAGGTCGATTGATGCGGGTATTGGCAGCGGTAACGGCAATTGAGGTATATCAATCGAAAACTTCGGTTGTTCCGACAACGCAATATATGCGGTTTGATTCGCGATAACAGGCAACCGAGCCGCCTTCGCCGTTTGGTGAATTCCCTTCGCCGCCTCAATCTGGTTCACTCCCGCACGCAAACGATTACTGCCGGAAGTAGCAACCATCCACGCCGATTCCAACGTCTCCGCAGCCATCGCAGTCAACGGCGGAAACGCAAGAATAATCAATGTCGTTATAATCGTGCGGGTTTTCATTGACAGAAAAGTTTGTTTAAAGAAAGGTCTGTTTGAAGGCAAAAATAAAACCGGTTATCGGAATGAAAACAATATACATTTAACACATAAAATCCAGTCCGCAATATCAGAATTGACCGCAAGGTCGATTGTTATAACATTAACAATTTTCAATCGTGTTAGGTATAATAACTTGCCGTCTCAATACAGTAAACTCAGTAAAATTATGAACTTACTAAACGAGAAGGTGGAATTTTTAGATGTTACCAAAAGAGGGTGTGTAAAAAGTTTGTAGGTATTTTGGCAGGGTATTCTATTGACAATCCCACGTGGCATTGTCGCAAAAAGTGGGGTGGTTATACAAAACCTACAAAAAATTTACACAC
>JAITST010000268.1 GCA_031287585.1 Planctomycetaceae bacterium
TCCAAACTTTCGCCGCGTGCGTTCACGCTTGTTGAACTCCTTGTTGTAATCGCGATAATCGGGATGCTCGCGGGGCTGATGTTGCCTGCTGTGCAGTCCGCACGCGAGGCGGGGCGGCGGGCTCAATGTCTCAACAATGAACGTAACGTAGCATTGGCACTGCTGACGTTTGAGAACGGTCGTAACTACTTCCCCGGCTGGCGAAACTATATGAACTTCGGTTCTGTGAAAGGGCAAGCAAGTTGGGTAACACAACTCTTACCGCTAGTGGAACAAACCGCGTTGTATGAAGGTTTACGTGACGGCACTTACACCGGCACTGTGCCAACGATGCCGATAATGTTATGCCCAAGTGGAAACAGTCAGGGAGTTAGCCGTGCGATAAATTACGTGGCAAATTGCGGAGCGGTTGATGATTTTACTGTTGTTGATGGTTGGACTTACGATTACAACGCGTATAACGGTGTTTTCCTTGACCAGGCAGTAATGGTATCTAACAACGAATCAAAACGTATTGGTATTACCGACATCGCAGGTCTCGACGGAACAAGTAATACGTTATTACTTTCCGAAAACGCAAATCACGGATTTTGGATTTCAACAACTCTTAACGAATTTTGTTGTAAGCGTAACGGAGACGCAGACCCGCCGACTTCTCCTTCAAGTATTAACACCGGTCACGACAAAATTGAAGGTTCGATTGGTTTTTGCTGGGCGAGACAATATGAAGCGGGTTCGTGGCCTGGCGGCGACTTGACTGGTAAATCGTACCCAAAAGCGTTCATTCCGTTCCAAAGAGCGTGTACATTTTCAAGTGCGAATTTCGACGACCGTGTTCCGAGATTCATTCAGTTATGTGTAAACGTTACCAACATTGAAGACTGGTACCAGACCGCACGTCCATCGTCAAACCACCCCGGTACAGTAATAATCTCGTTTTGCGACGGCAGCACAAGACCGTTAAGCGATAACGTTTCTGAAAAAACGTTTGTCCAACTGATGACAGGCAGCGACAAAAACTGCGACGCAAAAAATCAACTCAATTCCGACGGTACGCTGACAACATTTATTGGTGACGATATATTGAATATGAGCGAGTTGTAAGATGGGTGGCAACATTTCTAAATTGCGCCGCAACCGCTTAAACAAAAAACTCACATTCCGTTTACCTCAATAATTTTGCGTATTGTATCAGCGTCTTGCGGCAACGTTGTTATCGGTAACGTCCGTTGCCAATCCAACGCCAACATCAAAACGTTTATTCCCGAACCAATTCCCAATAACGCTACGTTGCTCTTATCGGCAACAAATCCCGTTTCAAATCCAACCGCGGCGGCTGTTGGTAACGCGCAACTACCCGTGTTACCGAGATATTCTAACGTTGTGAAGTTATGCTTCTCGTTCAGTTGCAACGCTTCGCAAAGTAGTTGACGATGTTTCTTTCCAACTTGATGTGAGAAGAACCGGTTGATACTTTCACGTTGCCAGTTGACTTCGTTCAGGAAACGTTCAAACGTCACCGCCGCCGCTTCGACACCGCGCAACATCAACTCTTCCGAATCGGTTTGCATCAATGTTCCGCCGCCGCGACCAAGCGGGTCAGTTGCACTCATACATAGTTCGCAATGTTCCGTATTTGCGGAAACCGCACCACCGAGCAAACGGTTTCCGGTCTTGCTTAGCCGCTCGTTGACAAGCAGAACCGCCGCGCTGCCGGAGCCGATAGTCAAAGATGCGAACGCCGGTTTGACGCTGCGGCGGTCAAGTTGCATATCGGAGTTAAGCGACGCAATGGTGGTCTCCATCAATGACCGGCTGACCTCTGTTCCGACAACAATACCTGCGTCGATTTGTCCCAACTCAATTCGGTTTGCAATTTGAATCATTCCGTTAAGAATACCAAGACAAGCGTTTGAAACATCATAGACCTCACAATTCGTCGGCAACTTCAAGCGATGATGAACAGAGCAAGCGGTAGCCGGCTCGGCGTAGTCGGAACAAACAGAAGCGTGAATAAGAGTACCAATTTTTTCGCGGCGGATTCCAACAGCGTCAATCAACCGTTCCGCAGTCCGAACGCTCTCGTCGCCGGGCAACATATCCGCAGGAAACAAACGCCGCTCCCGAATTCCGGTCATTAACTCCAAGCGACCATAAGGAAGTTTCAACCGCTCATAAAGAGACGAAAGCCGAACTTCAATATCAGATGTGCTAACAATCTCCGGCGGAAAACTATAGCCAAAACCTTCAACGCAAACTTTGTTGTAAATCATAGGAGTAAAAAGTTATAGACCATACGTACAACATCTGACGCTATCCGTCAATCCGAATTTTTGCATAGTCATTTGTTATACGTTTCCGGTCGTGCCAATTCTGGTATTTTCGTCAAACAAAACTCGTAAACATTTTTGGCTTTCTCGATTGCCGCCTTTGTAGTGTTTTCGTCAATTTCAAGTTCGTTTGGATAGCGGCTCACAACGCCTTATTTACTTAACGCGGTACAAAAAGGAACAATCGCATTGAAAGAATCGTCAATGTCAATACACAATTGTACCAACATCCGAAGGTTATGAATTTTTGGCGGATTGTAATCTTTATAAACCAAGAATCCTTTTAATGATTTTTCAACGCATTGTTGACAGTGAAAACACGATATTTCTATTTGTTTAGGATACAAATCTTCAAACAAGTGCTTTGCCGAAATCAAGTCGTTACTCGAATGTTGAAACCATTCTTTTATTAAGTCAATGTCGCTCATATAATAACACTCCTTCATTTGTTACCGTTTTTTCAAGCGTCGGCTGCGTACTTCGGTATTCAAAACGATTTTTGTAATTCGCCAGTACATCGGTTGCTTTACGAACATCCGTCTTGAATAAGTTCCTCTCAATTACATCCATCGCCTCCATTGGTTTTAACGGCGAGTCATCTTTCAGCACCACATAAAAATCGTAATCGCTGTCAGCATTTGGCGTACCGTAAGCATACGAGCCGAATAAATATAGTTTTTCACATTCGACACTGTTGATTATGACGTCTTTAATTGCCAGTATTTCATCATTTATAGTCATATTTTTCTCCATTACGTTTTCTCTCAACAAACGCAAACATCACTCCGACAAACCGGAGAAATGATAAACTAATTCAGAGTACAAGTCAAGTATACCTTGTATTTATTATTCAATCAGGGTGTGTAAATTTTTTTTCAGGGGGGTGGTAGTAATTTAGGAAAATATATGTATAATTTGCGGTGATTTTATATTGGGCTGTGTTTTGGGGGATTTTGACCTCAAATCCGGTTGCGATTATTCGGAACGATGACGCATGCGACGTGGTGTTGTGTTGATGTTGTTGTTCGCGTTTCATATCTTACTGAAAGTCGATTTTATGGCAACACAGAAAAAAAAGTTGGCAAAGGCAGCGAAGACAGCGAAGAAAGTCGTGAAAAAGTCCGCTAGTGCGGCTACGAAGAAAAAAGTTACAACTAAAAGTAACGCCAAGAAGACAGTGAGGGCTGCGAAAAAAACGGTAAAAACCGTGAAGAAGGCAGTCAAAAAAACTGTCAAAAAGGTTGTGAAGAAAAAAGTTGTCACGGCAGTTAAAAAGAAATCAACATCGGTCGTGAAGGCGAAATCAGCAAAGCCGTCCGTTACCGCGACAAAATCCAAGAAACCGCAACCAGTCACGTCACGTACTGTTAAACCAGTCGTGAAGCCGACGAAGCCGATTCGTCCAGCAGTTGCGAAACCATCGGTAAAATCGGCTACACCGACAATACCGGGAGTACGAGAGACGGTTCAGGTGAAACAAACCGTTTCAGAACACAAGAAGCAACTTGAAGGGTTGCGTCAATCGTTGCTCAAACGGCGTGACGACATTAAGCAGTTTCTTGAATCGGAAACGGGGATTGGTGATCGCGGCATTGCGACAGGCGACATCGCTGATATGGCGGTTGCGTATTCGGAAGCGGAAAAGTCGTATCAGTTTGTCGAGACCAAGAGCCGTGAACTGAAGGAAATCGAACGCGCGATTCAGCGCATGGAAGAAGGCGGTTACGGCATTTGCGAAAAGTGCGGCGGTGAAATTCCTGTAATGCGGCTTGAAGTTTTGCCGTTCACGTCGAAGTGCGTTCGATGTGTTGAAGCAGAAGAGCGGGCAAGGCAAACGGGTTATATGTTCGACGACTGATTTTGTTTGAACTGTGATTCTACGAACTTTTAGGGGCGTACTTGCTTGTACGCCCCGTTTTGTTTTTTGGCTGACAACGCATCAACTACCGCCGATACATAATATCCTTCTGTGCCTGCGTTGCGTCAATCAGAACCCGGTCTTTCGGATTCCACTTCACGACTGATTGCGTGCGGACGGCAATATCCGACAGATGACTGATAATGTCGCTGCGGACAGCATCTTTCAGGTTGGAAATCGGCGTTACCTTGTTTTTCACACCGAGGACGAAATCCGTGCAGTGCTTGTGATGTGTTGCACCGCCCCAGCCGCCGCCTTTCGGCAAATCCAGTGCCTCTTCCTTGACGGGTACTTGAAGCAGTTCCGGTTTGCTCGCTTCGATACCGCCGCGCCGGACTTGAATCCAGTCGCCGCTTTCACCGATGAATCTTGTCCGGTCGCCGCCGGTCTTAAACACCAAATCGACTTCGCCGAGTTTGATGTTCATATTCCAACTATGCACCGTGTTGCACAACTCGTCGTATTTGATTGTGCCGGTGCCTTCGACCGTAACGGTTCCCGACAGGTCGGCATCGCTGCCCCAAACCATAATGTCGAGCGGATGCGCGCCCCAGCCGCCGAGATAGCCGATACTGTAATCGTAAATCATATACGTTCCGTCCGGCTTGCATCGGTCGGCAGTATAAGGACGAACCAGCGTCGGACCGTTCCAGAGTTGGTATCCTTTTTCGCCCAAATCCGCCGGAATCGGGGCTTCGGCAAGTGAACCGCCGCCGTGTCCGTTCGGAGCATCGACTTCGATTTTCACCACTTTGCCGACGACACCTTGACGGACTAACGCACAACCTTTCCAGCAGTGTTCCTGACTGCGCTGCTGCGTGCCGTATTGGAACTGTTGAGCGTTGTCGGCAAACACTTTTTCGATTTGCAGAATCTGCGATAACGTCAAGCCGAGCGGCTTTTCAACGTAAGCCCCTTTCTTTGCTTTGGCAGCGGCAATCGCCAACGGAACGTGCCAATGATCTGGCGTTGCAATCACAACGCAATCAATGTCGGCGCGGTCAATCAGTTCATACGGATCGGCGTAATCCTTTCCTTTGCACGCTTTGGCGTATCCTTCGCGGCGGCTTTTGAAGCAGTCGGAGGTTGCAACGCTTTGGGCTTCTTTAACCGCCTGCATTGCCTTGAACAAACCGCCGCCTTCGTTACCGACACCGATGTGTCCGACGGTGATTCGCTCACTGGGAACAACGGCACCGTCTTGTCCGAGAACGGAAGACGGAACCACAAACGGCGACGCAACAGCAACAGACGCTTGCAAAAAAGTACGACGTGAAAAATTCTTTGTCATAGTGAACTCCATAGTTAAAAAAGTGTAAAAACGAACAGTAAAAACACTAGACCTGCTCACGAACATGTCCAATGAACGAGTGTCATTATACACTCTTACCTGTTCCCTGTCGTTCAATATATGGTACGTGTAAGATTTTACACATGTCACAATATCTTAACATTTTCAGTATTTCTGCGAAACGCCCCACTGAATTCCTTGTAACAGCAGTTTAGAGAGATTTTCGTTGCGATATGATTTTTTGTCATGTCCGAGTAGAATAGTGAACACCGGACTTTTTCCATAACGGTGAACCCACGCTATTTGTTTGGATGCCGCAGGATTTTCTGTCGTCAGTAGAACGTGGACATCAGAACGGACGTAAACATTTTTGTACGCCTCGTCGATGATAGTAAAACCTGACTGTCCCTTTGTAATAGGATGATTCTTGTCCGCAATGTCGATTTTTAATTCGAGATCATGCTTGTAATCTGATTTTCCCCGAATTTTTCCATCAATTTCCGTCTCTTTGAGAAGATAAATACCACCGGCGATTTTACAATACTCCGCCGCCCAGTCTGAATAGCCGCCGAGACTATGGTGAAATACGATAAGTGGTATTCCGGGATCAACAAGCAGTGAAGCGAATGTTTCACATTGTTTTTGTGTTACCGGAAACCGGTTCATATCGTAACTTACGACAGCATCGTATTGTTTTTCTAGCCCTGGAGCGAGCCGGTCCATATCATCTGGTATTTTCGCCTTATCATAACTTATGCCGGGCATTTTATCGAACATAGCATAAAAATTGGCTTCATCAAAACCGTGACCGCCAGCCAAAATTAGTATCTTGAGCGGTGTTTTTTCCTCCGCACAAAGTCTTTCGGTAGAAAAACGGATTTGAAAAAACAGGGCGGCAACGAAAAGTAGTGGCAATAAAAAGGTTTGTCTCATTGGTATTAAGTAGGTGTTAGTGGTGAAGGTTTGCGGAATAACAAAAGATGATTACACTTATCACGTTTTATTAGATTAAACTGATAACGTGTTCATTCAACGGGCGGTATTATACACCAAAATTTATTCCGTATCGTTCATTATTTATCACTTGCGTAATTTTACACAACATCATCGCGGTTCATCAACAGGATTTTTTATTTCCACTTACATTTTGAGTGTCTTACTCATTATTCGTCCAAAACTATTACACTATGAATCGAGCCGGCTTGTTTTGGTTCGTGCCATTTCCAGATTACTTTTCCGGTTTTGTCGAACTCTACAACTTGTTGTCCTTTCTCACTGTCGTTTGCTCCGTGACCTGTCCACGTTGCTACTACTATATTTCCGTTTTTTAGGACTTGAAACTGGCTCATAAAATATAGTAGTACACCGTCTTGGGCAGGTTGTCCGATACGCCGCACTTCCTTGTTTTCTTTATCTATCTCCGCCAAAAAACCGCCGTAACCCGCTGCTGATAACAGGTTGCCATTTTCTAGTTCTATCACTTGGTAATTGTGTTTTGAACCGGATATTTTACACTCACGGACTATTTTACCTTCAAGCGTTAATTCGTAAATCCACTCGTTATTCGCACCGAACAACAGTGTATTGCGCGGCGTTAGACGGACTTGACGGATTGTTTTTTTGTCGGGAAATTCCCACGACGCAGTTTCCTTGTTATCTTTGTTCAGTACAAAAATGCGAACGTGATTACGGTCACAGCCCAACACCGTTTGACCGTCTTGCAAACGTATCGCCGATAACGTGCCGCCGTAACGTTTCTGGTCGAAAAACTCGCGTTTGGTTTCGTGTGTTGTGATGTCGTACTCGCGGTAGCCGCCTAGTTTTGGAATTGCGATTAGGACACGGTTGTTGTCGATCAATTGAAGTCCCCACGCGGGACCGCCTTCCACTTTGATTGTCCAATTTTTTTCCGGTTCGATTTGGTCAACGTACAACAACTGTGAACGCGATTCGTCGAGCAACAATAGTCGGTGACGAATTGGCTCTTGCGCGAGTGTTGGAGTGAAAAATGATGTGAGAACGATTACAGTTAAAAATAGTTTTTTGACGGACATTTTGGGATTATAGTGATAAGGTAAAAGAAAAAAATCTGCCGCAAAAACAACAAGCCGAGCAGAACCGAGAAATGATTGTACAGCAATTAAATCTGAAAACAAGAGGGGGCAACGTAATTTCGACGCACTCGTCTTGCGGAATCGGCAGACGAAGGTTACAATGCTTGAGAGGAGTTGGTGTCCGGGTCGGCTTCTTTTCCTTAATGTTCCTGCTTGTAAAATGGTACGTTATGGCTTTTCATCAGTTTTAGACAACCCTCACGAAAAACGGAATAACACACTAATATTACTATGCCATTTAAGCAATTTGACCGTTCACGTTTGAAATTGAAACCTATCAGCGAACGGGTTCCCGGTTTCACACTGGATAATATGATTGATCCCGAATCACCGGCATCGCTGGAACACGCTTCGCTGGATATTCTGGCTGACCGCGTCCGCAAAGCCAAAGAACGCAAAAGCACCGTAATGTGGATGTTGGGTGCATCTGTAATTCACAACGGTAACGGGCTGGTGTTGAACAAACTTATGGAAGAAGGTTACGTTACGCATTACGCTTTGAACGGCGCGGCGGCGTTTCAGGATTTTGAACTTGCGATGGTTGGCGGGACGATGGAAAATGTTATGAAATATGTCGGTGAAGGGCAGTTTGGTCTTTGGACAGAAACCGGTGACTTATTCAACGAAGCATTGAAAGAGGGTGACAGAGACGGATTAGGTTTTGGTGAATCCGTCGGACGTATGATCGACCGTAACAATTTCCCATATAAACAGAATAGCGTTTTATGGAATGCTTACAAACTCAGACTTCCCGCGACGGTACATCACGTTTTTGGTTGTGACGTTTACCAAGAGTTGATGAGTTTCGACGGCGCGGCAGCCGGAAAAGCGTCGCATATCGACTTCCTGATTTACACACAATCAATTATGAATCTGGAAGGCGGTGCTTTCTACAATTTCGGAAGCCGAACAATCGGACCGGAAGTTTACTTGAAAGCACTTTCTATGTCGCGAAACATTCGGTTTCAACGAAATGAAAAAATTTCGCGTTTTACAACGTCGGTAATTGATGTTTTGCCGCTCGAAGGGCAGAATGTTCACGAAGCACCGCCGAAAAGCGACCCGCGATACTATTTTCGACCATGGAAAACTATACTTGCACGAACTGTCGCCGATGGCGGTGAAAGTTATTACGTTGCGGGAGAGGACAATATCATCATCCCCGCACTGGCTCATAAGATACGAAAATCATGATGAATACAAAACGTCTGCAAGAAATCCTTTCCGTATTTCCCAATATCCGTGCGGCTGTCGTCGGTGATTTTTTCCTAGACCGATATTGGAATGTCGCTCCTGAATTAGATGAGCCATCGGTCGAGACCGGTTTAACTGCCTACCAGATTGTTGACCGTTGGGGGAGTCCCGGCGCGGCAGGAACCGTTACGAACAACCTCTCGGCACTTGGTGTTGGTAAGATTGACGCAATCGGCTTCATTGGTAAAGATGGTGAAGGGGTTGATTTGGCTGGTTATCTCGACAATATCGGTGTAGCACGAACATATATGCTCGAAACGCCGCTCCGTGTAACGCCGTGTTACACCAAGCCGATGCAGAATGGAGTAGAAATGAATCGGTTCGACATCAAGAATCGAACCGTCACACCGTCCGTCGTCGAAGAGGCGATAATTTCTTCAATTCGTTCCATTGCCGACGAAGTGGACGCGTTTATCATTATGGATCAGGTCAGTGAACCGAATTGCGGTGTCTTGACCGATAATGTACGCCAATGTCTGATTCAACTTGGACGCACACGACCAAAACTGTTGTTATACGCCGATTCCCGTGAGCGGATTGGCTTGTATGATAATATGTTAATCAAATGTAATGAGCGCGAAGCACTGGAAGTTTTCGGTTTGTATGATGGAAGTGCGCCGCCATTTGAAACGGTAAAACAATGCGGGGTCAAACTTGCCGAACGAACGGGACATACCGTATTTATCACGATGGGTGAGCGTGGACAATTAGTGAACACCCCATCAGGAAACAGTGTCAAAGTAACACACGTTCCCGCCATCCGCGTCGAAGGCGATATCGACATCTGCGGTGCAGGAGACGCAACAAGTTCGGCACTGGTAAGTTCGTTGTGTTCCGGCGCAACACACGAAGAAGCGGCAATGATTGGTAATCTGGCATCGTCGGTAACAATTCGCAAGATTGGTCAAACCGGAACAGCAACGCCCGAAGAAATTTTGAGGGCTTATAAGCAATTGAAGATAAACAATAGCCGCGAGCGGTAGTGACTGATTAAGAATGGCAGTATCTACCGGAAGACAATACCCCCGTTCACTTGCGGCAACTTCTAATAACCGATTAAATTAAATTTTAACGTTCACGAAGTCGTGATTAAAATAGGCAGGATACACTCAGCGAAGGCGATAGTATTGCGTTAAAATCATTGCCCCTACAACGTCACAAAAATTTTGTTATAATGATACGATTGCGGTTTACAGTTTGAATTTTTTCAACGTTCAGTCACCAATAACAACGGTAATCCAATGGCTTCCAATAGTGTTCGTAAAGCAGCGGTGTTTCTCATCAGTATCCCGAAAGAGCAAGCGGGACTACTGATTAGCCGTCTCGCGCCAAAACAGGTCGAAGCGGTGATGACCGAAATCGCGAAGATTGGAATAGTCACGCCGGAGGAACAGGAAAACGTTATCCGTGAATTTTCACGCGCGAACCCGACAAAGTTGACTGGCAGCGTT
>JAITST010000485.1 GCA_031287585.1 Planctomycetaceae bacterium
TCGAACACGGACAACGTTACACGATTGCGATGATTCCTGTTGCGAAAGGAACGGCGATGAAAGATATGGTGCAAACGCTGTTAAAGCAGTGCCGGTCGACGGGATTGAAAATCAGGTTATTGCTGTGAGACCGCGGGTTTTATAGTGTCAGCGTGATTTCGTATTTGAAGAAATTGCGCCAACCGTTTCTGATGCCGCTGGTGATTCGCGGCAAGAAGGGAACGAAAAACAACGCGGCAACGGGAACACGGAAGTATGCGGCGATGACGAAGCAGTTTTGGGATTGGTATCGTTTGACGATGCGTAAAAAGGTCGGTGAAGAATGGATTGAGAAACAGACTTGGTTCGAGGTTTGCGGGTACTGCAAGAACTTGAATGGGCAGAGAAAACTGCATCGCCGTCAGAGTTTTTCGTTTGCGTATTACGGTGTTTCGTTTGGCAAGGCGAAGAATTTTTTCGAAGTGTATCGGAAGCGTTTCGGCATTGAATCGAGTTATCGGCAGAGTCATCAAGCAAGGATTCGGACTTGCACGCGTAAGCCGCTGATGCGGTTATTTTATTTTGCGTTGTCGTTACTGATGCGGAATTGCCGGCTGGAGTTTGAGCGGAAGGTCTTGGCTGGAAGGAAGAAACAAATCACGAGTGAGTACGTCAGTTTCAAGCAACTGCTCGGAATTATTCGCTGGCCGCTTGAAAATTTTGACTGTAATTCAGCCCAAAAAACACCCCGCAAATGACGTAATTTAAGGCACTTCAAATGAAATTACAAACTACTGAGTATCTATAAAAAATTGTTGACCAGTAACACGAAACTGATATATGTTACTGAAATTGAAAAAAATACGTGTGATATCTCCACATAACTCATGCGGTGAGTGTACCATACATCGCGTCACGGCGTAATCGTGACGCGATACACGGTTCAAATAATCCGTTTTCAAAAGGGCAGACACGAATGTTTGCCCCAAACTTGACGTACCGGAATTACGGTTTTTCGACTACGATTTCAAACTTGTTCGTTTCTCCTTTTTTGACTTCGATAACAATACCAGAAGTTTCTTTGTTATCATATTTTGAGTGAATCAACGGAACGGAACGTTTCATCCCTGATGATTTATCCTCTATTTCTTTTGTTGCGCCTACTATGAAAACTTTGTATGTTCCGGGCGCAAGTCCGTCATCCGCTTTCATTGAGCCAATGGTAAACTCACCTCGCTCATTCAATGCCCCTGACGCACCCACAACTCCCGATTCAAAAACAACGCTTCCAGTTGTCAACGGTGTCTCGTCATCAGAAAACACAACGGTTCCTTTTAACGGCACATAATTACTATTGCACCCGACAGCAAGTACAAGTAAACATATCAATAAATACATTTTGTTTTTCATTGTTCTCTTTCAAATAATAGGATTAAAAATGGAGTCGAAAATCGTTGACTTTATATGATGTTGACAAGCGGATATATGTACTCGCCTGACAACACCATTAAATCGCTACAATGTCTTCAATCACTTCCGTTACGGTAGTGATACACTCACACCATCACTGACGTGTCCAAGTGCTTGAAGTACTGATTGAGCCGTCGTTACGCTGGCACCGCGGACGGAACCATCACCCAAAACAAAATTACATACACTAGGATGATAACTGCCAAATGAAATCGGTGTGATAGCATAACTTGTTGTTTTCAAATCCCTCTGTATGCCGGCTGTTTCCTCGAATTTGCGTCCAAAATTATGTCCGCGGACATAGTGTACACCCAAAAAGCCGCAGTCCCAGGCCCCTTGTTGTAACCCGCTAACCGTCGCATTGGGGACACAATTACCGACCATTGATAACGGAATATGTTTTTCACCAACAAGTATTTGGTTACTTGTACCATCATTAAGGCGTGCAAATGTATCTCTCGGTGACCATGACGCAACGGCAAATCTGCTAACAGTGAAAGGTGTCGGCGAAATTTTTCGTTCGATTGAGGCAACACGAAACGGTCCATATTCAGCACTAACCCATTCTGGATATGACGCTCCATTGTTGCCAAACTCTTGCATATATGTCATCTGCGCACTACCGTCGTACTGTGCCGTTGAATGAATGACAATAGCATAGTCGCTCTGAGGTCCTGGATTATGAGTATCCGAATAGGCAACACCGCTGCGGCGGGTTGGACATTTATAACCAGTAATAGCCCCGTAGGATTTCTTTTCGGAATCGGTCAACGCTTTCCACCATGCAGATGGAGTTGCACCTTCAACTGCCTTTGTCGCATTGCCGCTGTCCAAGTCAAGAAATTTTCTGTCTGGTCCAATACCGCCGACAAGCGGGTCAACTGTAACCGCAGGAACATTCGCTGTTGACTGTGCATGGTCATATAGAGATTGTTGCTCCATAAACGGCATTATTAACACAAACATTGTTGCTCGTCCGGGACCTAACGCAGACGGCGGTAGTCCATTTCTACTATCATGAAAGTTATGAATAGCAATCCCGATTTGTTTTAGGTGATTGGTACACTGCATCCGACGCGCCGCTTCACGGGCGCCTT
>JAITST010000317.1 GCA_031287585.1 Planctomycetaceae bacterium
CGACAACGGTGGGCAATCCGATGAAGCCGCTTCCATCGGTAATTACGGTGTCAAAGGGCAAGAATACCAGCCGAAATGTTGTCCGGTCGAGACAAAGACGCATGACTTTCCTGACAAAATATTAGGCAAAGCGATTCCTTACGGGATTTATGATTTGTTGGACAATAATGGCTTTGTGAATGTCGGTGTTGACCACGATACTGCGGCGCTTGCGGTCAACAGTATTCGGACGTATCTTAACGAGATGGGCAAAGAGCGTTTTCCTGCGATGAGCAAGTTGATGATTACAGCGGACAGCGGCGGGAGCAATGGTCGTCGAAATAAATTATGGAAGGTGGAGTTGCAAAAATTGGCGGATGAATTTTCGATTGACATTACGGTCTGTCATTTTCCGCCGGGAACGAGTAAGTGGAACAAGATTGAACGTCGGTTGTTTTCGTATATCAGTAAGAATTGGCGTGGTCGTCCGTTGGTGGATATGGCGACGGTGGTGAACTTGATTGCGAACACAAAAACGGAGACCGGATTGACGGTACGTTGTGTTGAGGATAGAAATGTTTACCCGACGAAAATCAAAGTCGCCGATAAAGAATTAACAAAAGTCAACTTGGAACCGGACGCGTTCCACGGTGAATGGAACTACACTATCAAAGCAAAAACTAAAAATATAAAATGAGTGAGTTATTGTTTGACGGATACTAAAATGAAATCGGAATCAAAAAATGTTGTTACAGAAGTGCTAGCACAATACGACAATAAAAACGTTGATATTTTTCCCACACGTTTACATATTGAGAGTGTAACTCAGGGAAAACGCAATATTTGTAGAGATTTCGTTTTCTCAAAGGTGTCTTTTACCGAACCAACGCAAGAACGTTTCTCAATTAAGTCAATGAACTTGCCGTTAAATACTATGATTAGCGACGTGAGAATCAATCGAGTTATCAGTTACTGGAATGGATTTGTCCCCCTCTCCTGTTTAATTTTCTCACGATCCCCAAGAACTTGAAAAATACACAAAAAAACAAGGGGTTGTTGATACCGTTCGTTATTTTCTTATGGGAATCGGTTTCCTATTAATTTGTGTTGGGCTTTTTCGACTGATCTATAAATGGAAACACACGGAACAGCGAGTGTAATTTAGTTTTGTTGCTTGGACACAGCATTTTTTTGGGGTCATTTAATCGAAAATAAAATCCCTCATTTATTTTTACACCCCCTGGATTATGTATATAACACCAAAGTAGAGACACGCTCTACTTTGGTGTTGTCATTGAATTCAGAAAACGTACTCGCTAACCATTTTAGTTGGGACATTCGCAAATGTTTATTTTACAACACATGCGGGTTTGATTAGTTTCCCTGCGTCAACATCGTTGCACTGTTTATGGTTATATGCCGTTGTGATGGTTTGCCGGTTTTTGTGTATTCGCCTAGTTGTCCGGTTACTCCGACCCATTGCCCCGTAAGTGCGTCTATGTCTAATGTTGGGGCTGGGGTTATTAGGCAGATTACCTCGCCGCGCTCGTTTGTTAAAGCGTAGGGCGGGTGTCCGGCTGGTACTGGTTTGAAACGTCCCAGACGACCTACCTGGTCGAATGTTGGTTGCGGTTTTGTTATGGAACTCGTTGATGGGATTGTTTGCGGAACGTAATTATTTGTTATTGGCGGCGTTAGTACTGGTTGTGTTACTGCCGGCGGTGCTGCTATTGTTGGTAACGGTTGGTAGGCGGGAGCGGGCGTGCCTGTCAGTTGACGCTTCGATGTTATCTCACGGCGGATTGTTTGCGTTCGTCGGAGTGCTTCGGTTAGATGTTGAACTTTCTGACGATCATAATCGTTTGACGCTACCGCCGTCAACTCGTTTCCACGCTTAATCAATTCTTCAAACACCCAATCATCTGTCGGACGTGTCATCACCGTTCTTGCTTCCTGACGCAGCTCCTCAAATACTCGCTTGAACTCTTCATCCGGTGTTAGCGATGCCGCGTCTAAAATTGCAACCGCTGGTTTTGTTGACGGCGATACTGGCAACGATGTTGGCGGTACCGCGGTTGACGGTACCGAAACTTCGGTTTGATACGTAACTTTATCGATGCCGTTTGCGTTGTTTACCGTAACATCGTTGATGGCGGCGTTACGGATAGTCGCGTTTTGGTTTGTTTGATATGCCGGAGTTTTGACCACCGTCGAATTTTGTAAAACTTCAACATCTTCTTTTCGTATCCATCTGAACTCACCGCTTGGCGGCGAAATTTTCAACCAAACTTTACACGCGGGATTCTCCGGCGTTTCAATGCGGTCAACGACAGAAACTTTTTCGCCGCGGCGTAACCGAACGGAAACTGTCTGGCACTGGTCAGAAAACTCGCTGCCTATTCGCGACGCTAGTCCCTCCGCTGTGACAGTACCTACACTGTTCGCGGCAACGTCAACATATTCCGCGCCAACCCACGAGAAACTGCCTATCGGTGGTCTTATTGCGAGCCAACCATTGTCGGCTTCGTGATAAATTTCGATACGGTCACCGCTGTATAGTCGTGATGTTTCGTAGTAATCGTCACCGGGTCCGCTGCGTGAAACGGTCTCCGAGCGTACAACGCCGCCCACAGCCGCAAACGTAACGTTAGCGCGCATCGACAACGCACATATCACCGTTACAACGGCAAATGTGGTGACGATTGGTGAAACAAGTCTGTTAAATAGTGTCATAATGTTCACTATAAATTTCAAACGAAAAACGCGGCAAGAACCATAACGACGGGAAGAGTATGAAATTTTGATGTCCGTGTCAAGGGGAATTTTTCCGCAGGGGGGTATTCCATTTATTGCAAGTTATGATATACTGTTCCTGGTTTTATTTTAGATAAAGCTACGGAGAACTCTCCGTTTTAAGATTACATAGTATCCTGAACGTGTTTCAGGGAATAATAATCGAGTTCGTAGCAATTCAATAGCCGTCTTTGGACGGATTGGTTGACTTCACGTTCCAAACGGTTTGCCGTGTGAAGATGCCCAAATGCACTTTGAGATACTGCGATGCTCCCGCTGGGGGAGCGTCTGCGCAAAGTGCAATGGGAATCTTCAGCGTTGAGATTTCGGAGTAAATAACGGCGCACCGTATTGGAACACGGGAAGGATACCTATCTATTGTACGCATCGCTCCTGTCAGAGCGGTCTTGTTGCGTTTCTCGCAAAATCTTTAACTCCTACCCCCACAAAAACAATGACAAGCAGATCCGAAAAAATCAACGAGATTATCGCCTGCCGAAAACCGATTGCCGAAAAAACGGCTAAAACGGTCGAACATCTCAAAGCCGTCTCGGCTTCGCTCGAACAATTCAGGGACTTCTTGCCGAAAGTCGGTGAAAAAATCGACAATGCGGAGCAAAAAAACGCTATTGAGTCGCTTCGTCCTGATTTCGATAGATGTCTCACGTTATCGTCCGACTGCCAAACAAAACTCCGCCAAATCGAACTGCGGTTCAGTCGTCCAACATTGAACATTGGTATCGTTGGTAATGCCCGACAGGGAAAAAGTAAATTTTTACAAGCATTGACCGGTTTGACTGACGATGAAATCCCCTCGGCACCGGAAGATCATTGCACCGGCGCGCCATCAATGATTGTCAATCGTCCTGACCTCTCTGAAACATCGGCGTATGCTGACTTGGACTTTTACACCAAAAGCGAGTTTTTGCGGGACGTAATTTTACCATTTTATAATACTCTCGGTTTGTCGCCGCAACCTGTTTCGTTTGATAATTTTGCGAACACGGCTGTACCGCAGCCATCGAGACAACTCAACGCCACAGAAAAAGAGTTGTACAAAAAACTCTCTGACCGGCAAGCACGTTGCAACGAATATCGGGAGTTACTCGATGCACCAGTTAAGCATAATGTCCCGAAAAACGAAATACTGAAGTACATTGCCCAGCAGGACAAGAAAAAGAACAAATTGGCGAAATGGATTGCTGTCAAATTGGCAACGATTTATTGTCCATTCAAGATACCCGATGCTGGTACTTTTTCGCTTTGCGATACACCGGGCTTGGGGGACTTTGTTTGCGGTGCGGAGGCAAACTTGGTACATAACATTGCTGACAACATTGATTCGATAATGATGTTCAGCAAGATACCGGACGGCTCAATTGTCGAGCCGAACCATACGCAACTTTATGATTTGATACCCCAAGCGATACCGGAGTTTTCACCCAAAGATTGGACTCACTACGTTGTCAACCGCTGGGACAAAGATTCTGATTCGGCTCTTGCGAGTTTTGTTAAAAAAATCGAGGATAGTTCGATAAAAGTCCGCCGGATTATCACGCTGAATGCGGTCAAACAAGAGGACGTGTTAGCCAATTTTGACACAATACTCAAAGACATTGCCGGAAATCAGCAAAATCTGGACGAAACGCTCTACAAAGCCCGATTCAAAGAGGTCGAAAAACTTGTCGGCGAAATTCAAACGCTCGTCGAAAAGGCAACGAATGTTTTGCCGAAAAGTGTTGGCAATATCGGATTTGGACAACTGCAACCGCTTTTCAATGACGTTTGGAAAAAAGTCACATTCGGACTTTCGCAAATCGTCAAAGAGTACCGGAAACTTGCTGAAGAACCCGATGGACGGTTAGCGGCAGCGGTTGACGAAATCAAAAAATCGCAAGCAACGTATCTAGAAGGGCGCTTGGACAAAGTGTCCGAAGAAGATTATGCAGGCGGCAAGTTGAGCGTGTTCACGCCGGAGTTACAGCACGAACTCCGTATCGAATTGTCGAAAGCGTTTGATAAACTCGATAAGTTGTTTCAAGCGGACTTCGCCGCAATCCGGCAGAAGGCGGTTGACGTGTTCATTGCTGCCGACAAGGGCAAACTCGGCGGTATTATCGAAAGGCAGGAACCCGTCCAATGGTTAACGGATATGGCAAAGCGTTGGCAAGACATTGACAGTGAAACAAGTGAAATAGCGGATACGATTAAAACGTTTGCGACATCGGCGTTTTCGTTTTCGGCGTATCTGTTGCCGCGCGTGCGGGAAAAGTTAAACGTGTTGGATTCGGACAGTTCCGATTCGTTGCCTTTCGGATACGCCTCCGGTGATGATTGGGACGCGGTGCGGGATAAAATAGAATCGGCGTTTGAAAAGGCGTTAAATGAAGTTTCCACTGCTCTGAAAAAACTCTCAACAGATGTCAGCCGGGCAAGATTTGCGATGATTGAGCAGTTTGCCGATGGCATAATGCGAAGTGGTTCACACGAAGTTGCAAAGAACCGCTGGTATGCTTTTTACGAAGAATACCGGGCGTATGTTTGGACAGATATTTTCGCCAAACTTGAAGAGAACACCGCACTACGCAACGATTGGAACCGTTACGTTGCGGATATTGAAAGTAAAACTAACGAATTAAAATAACCCCCAAACAGCGGTGTAATCACAGCCGCTAACATCCTTAATCCTTACAATACAATGAAGACAACAATCGCAATGGTCGGTCCGACCGGTGTCGGAAAAACATCACTCCTTGCCGCAATGTACAACGAATTCCAACCGATTGTCATTGAAAGCGGCTGTACATTTTTTTGCGAAGGGGGAACAAAAAAGGCGTTAACCGACCGGAGCAACGAGTTAAAAGCCCTTGCGTCCGGTAAGAAAATGAAAATTGCCAACGACGTGGGAATTCTTGGAAGCCAAGAAAAAAGGGAATACGATTTTACTCTGGGCGTTCCCGTTGAAAAACGTACTGTCGATGTACAGTTACAATTCGTCGATATGCCCGGCGGTTGGTATAGCGGCGGAGGTGATTACAAAACGGCACGAGATATTCTTGCCAATTCTGATGTCACGTTTTGGTGCATTGATGCCGTTGCGTTAATGGAAGAGCAAGGGGAATACCACGAACAAATCAACGAACCACGATCTATTTTTGATTGCTATCAAAATGCAGCCAGCACTTTGCCGGATGACCATTGGATTCAATTTGTTCTCATACGGGCAGAATCGTATCTCAGGGGAGACCGGAAAAGAGACGAATTGTTTGACCGTTTTCACAAAAGTTACGAGCAGCATTTTAGCCAACTGAAACATCTTATGCACAGTCGCAAGAAGACACTTGGCGGCAGCGTTTCTGCGGTTCAGACAGTCGGTAACGTCTTGTTCCATACTTTCGATGTTGATGAAAACGGAAAGGCAAAAGCCGTTTTCCGAAGAGATGCCAGCAAAGGTTTTTCGCCTTCCGGTTGTACCTACCCGATTGCACGGGCATTGGAGAAAGGACTCGATAGGAAACTCGGCGAGTTGATAGTCGAATACGAGAGGCAGTTTTTACCTGTCTTGGTACAAAGACTGCTCGGATACGATATTACCTACGATGAAATCGTTGCTGTTTACGATGTGCTTATCCATATCACCGATGTTATCGAAGACGAACATCATATCGACTTATAACCTTGTCGGGACAAGTCCCGTCGCTAACAAACGAATAGACCGATGTACCTTGCTGTCAGAACACGTGGTTACAATAATGATTATGTATGGGACATCACCGAAACGTCCCGATTGGACGATTGCCGAACGCTGGGAGCGATTCTCGACGATTCGCAGCCCGGTTTCATTATTCGCAAAAACGGTAATGGACGTTGTGATATTATTCTCGGCTGTATCAAGCGGGAAGGGAAACGAGATTATCGGGACAGGCAAATCGTGATGCAGGTTCTCATCGGTGATATTACCGAACAAGAGTCGCGGTCGCTTGCCGTTGCCGTTTTGAAGGACTGGAATGTTACGCAACAACTCGTCCCCGCCGTTCAGGAAGTTCCCCAAGATGAACGTCGTGATAACAAAGACCGTGAATGGAAAGTTGATTACTCCGCATTGGAAAGGTCAATCCGGCTTCACTTATCGCAAGTTTCACCGTCAGCAGCAGTTATTTCCGGTGCTTGGGAAAAAGATGACAATACCGCACAACAAGCCGAATTAGCCAAAGAGTTGGAACAATACCAGTTGTCGGCTGGCGCCGGTTTGAAAATTTATTGCGGTGGTTCACCGAATACATCGGACTATTACATGCAGTTGCGACGGGAAGCAGACCGGTTCTACTGGAATGGTTGCGACAAGCGGATTGACCTTATTAAAGAACGAAACTCATTAACAGAAGGAGACGAAAAAATGTCAAAAAAAGTTTTTTGGGGAACGTTGGCGGTCAACGTTCTCATCATACTAATTTTGATGGTTTGGGCAATGATGCTGAGGAACGAATCATTCCGTTCGCAAAATCAGCAATTAGAGGAACAAATATCAGTGGAAAACAACCAGAAACAGATTCAACAATTGAAACAGGAAAACAGTGCGTTGAAAAAGAATTTGAACGATGTTGAAAAGAATTTGAACGATACCGTGACGGAGAACAAAAATTTAGAGATGCAGATTCAGCAAATGAAACAGGAAAGCGAGACGAAAATGGAATGAAACATATTGATTTGAACAGATAGTATAATAGTTTTTTAATTTTCCGAAAAAAGCAACAGGGAGCGTATGCCTGCTAATAGACAAAATACCAATGAATCCTCAAAAGAAACTTCAATCTATCCTAAATATTATCTCTGTTCATCTTACTGAACAGGTTGACTCAACGTTACTCAAACACCTCGAATACCGTTGCGCTCTTGTTGCCGATGCGGTTTATCGGGCAGAAGAGTTACCGCATTACGGACTTCACTTGGCAACGGAGCAGCAAAAATCAGAAATACTTGGAAAACCGGAATCCGAGTTGACGGATTTGTCGGATTCAATGCGTGAACAACTTTATTATGACGAACGCAGTAAGCGGTTTATTCTTGCGTTTGCTGGTACCGATCCGCTAAATGTAATTGATTGGATACAAAACGTCTCGCAGTTTGTCGGACTTCCAACGGAATACTATCAGAACGCCGTTACTCTTGTTCGGGCAATCAAACTGAAAGATAGGGACAAAGTGATTTTGACTGGACACTCGCTCGGCGGCGGAGTTGCGGCTGTTGCGGCGATTGCCGGAAAGATGAACGCTTTCGTGTTCAATCCGCCGTCCATTCATAGAAATACGCTTGCCGAATTTGATCCGGGAAATGTTGCTCTTGCCGAAACCAATGTTCACCGGTTTGTCGTTACCGGTGAGATACTTGATATTATCAATCTAACGTTGGGAGCAGCACAGAATCACGTTGGAAAGAAAACACAACTTTGCGGTTCGTTTTCGATTCCGGTATCGAGTATTTTTGGTTTAACGGCGTTGTTCAAAAGATTTATTCCCGGTGTTGGTATTACACTCGGCATCCTTGCCCCGCTAGCCGAAAAGAGTTTGAAACTGCATCTCATGGACGAAGTGCTGTACGGACTTATAAACTATCTGGCAAGCAAGTAACCGAAACGGAAATTGAAGTATCCGAATAACCACGCACGCTTTCGGTAACGCGACCAAACAAGAATCCCATAGCTGCCCCATCACTGATGTGAAAATGTTGTGAACGGATACAAATAATGTTACAAAATGTCGGCTGACGCAAATAAAGTCGTCGAAAGCAAGTAGACGGCTTACGACTGATTGGTTCGTTGATTTTGTATTTCCTGCTCGTAATATTGTATCTTACAGGTTGATTTACAGTTTGATTGAGTTGCACAAAAAACAAGACGGGCAAAATGCGTAAACTTTAACGCTAGAAATTTTGGATAATTTGGTAAAAATAACTTTTTTTTGCCGCCGTGTACTAGACAGATTCGTCCATTGTTTTTATCATTAGTCGTTTCACAACTATACTATGAAAATGTTTTGACGTACTACATTGCGTCTTTACCCAATTGCGATTATTCATCTTTTACATACTATACGAATGCAACGAACTTTTTTTGAACGATACGGATTCCGTATTTTGGTGCTTGTAGTTTTCAGTCTCGCGTTTATTTGGATGGGAACACGTCATACTCTTGAAAGTAATTCCAATAACGTCGCCGACTGGCTGCCGAAGCAATACCCGCAGGCAGTCGAGTACCGGTGGTTTCTTGATTACTTTCCATACGAAAGTTTCGTAATTATCAGTTGGAAAGGTTGTACGCTCAGTGACAGCCGTGTCGAGATGTTCGCGCAAAAACTTGTACCAAGCGAAACCATCGACAACATTTCGTCGTGGATGATAAACGCCCATCAGTTAGAAGCCGAACTTGATACAAACAGCGTAAACTCAAACACTAATCTGAACTCTAACAAACCACCGGCAAACAGTATCAATCAACCAAACACTGCAAACCAATCGAGTACCGCCGCGCGCCCGCAATATTTCAAGCATGTTCTCACCGGTCCGCGTCTTATTCGTATGCTCGAAGACCGTTATTCAGATAAATCAAGTCCTATTTACCTCAGCCGTGCGCAGATAATTGACCGGCTTAAAGGTACTCTCGTTAGTCCGATACGAACTGCTGAAGATGGTACGGCACTCGAAGAAAGTCAGTATCAAACGGCGTTAATGGTTACGCTTGACAAACAGTATTCCGGTAAAGAACTCAAAAAGGTTCTGAGTACCATACGCGAAATTGGTGATGAGTGCGGCTTACGGCTCAACAATCCGAATGCCGATCTGTCACTTGCGGAAATTGCGTTCAACGGTGTCGTCGGCTTCTTCAAGGAAATAATCTACGGACGCGAAGTTTATATGGACGGCGTTATTCTCGGCGGACCGCCGGTTGACAATGTTGCTATCGACTACGAAGGTCAACGCACGCTCGTTCGGCTCGCGGGTATTTGCGCTGTAATGGGATTCGTTATATCGTACCTTTGTTTACGAAGTTTACGTTTAACGTGTTTCGTTTTCTGGGCTTCAATTCTGTCGGCAGGTCTCGCTATGGCACTCGTTACGTTTACCGGTTCACGGTGCGACGCGATATTATTGAGTATGCCTGCACTCGTTTACGTGTTGACATTGTCCAGCGCGATTCACATTATCAATTATTATCACGACGTAATTCGTGAACAAGGTTTGTCCGGTGCTGCGGAAAAGGCGGTAAGTCATGCGTGGTATCCGTGTTTCGTCGCGCAGTTGACAACGGCGTTTGGCTTGTTCTCACTTTATTTTGCGGGTTTGTTGCCGATAATAAAATTTGGTATATACGCTGGAATTGGCGTGCTTGGTTCGTTGTGTTTTCTCTTCCTATACTTGCCGGCGTTGTTACATCATTATCCGTCACGTGATTTCGCGGAGAAGTTCGGCGGCAAAGGTTTGAAAGCGGAACAAAATTCGGTTATCTACAAATTCTGGCAATGGTTCGGTGCCATCATAATAAACAACAACAAAAAGGTCGTTGTACTTTGTTTGATATTTATGTTTGGATTTGGTTACGGAATTTTTCAGATAAAATCGTCGGTAAAGTTGATGCGTTTTTTCTCGGCAGACTCTGAAATCATTCAGCATTACACGTGGCTCGAAGACAAACTCGGTCCGCTCGTACCAATGGAAGTTGTTTTACGTTTCGACAATACGAAACTCGCTCTCGCTCCTCAAGATACGAAGTCATCCGAAGCAAATGTGCCTGCTGCCAACAGTGTGACTGGTGGTGAAAACGATAATAACGATAACGCAAACGTTCCCCAAAAAAACACACAGCAGATTCCTGTTTTCAACACTCTTGACCGATTACGTCTCGTTTCACAAGTCAATCAACTTTTGGAGAAATCGTTACCCGAAGATATTGGCGGTTTGATGTCGGCGGCAACAATGGCACCGCCGCTCGGTAAACCGCCAACGCCCGGAATACGGAAAACTCCACGCCAGACTGCTCGCGATTCCGCACTTAACTCCGGTCTTGATAACGCTCGTTTGTCACTCAAAGATTACGTTATGTTTGAAGGGAATCCGTCGTTCAAAGTTGACAGCCCAACGTTGACACATGACCTCGACGAAATCGGTATGACAAATGATGAAGCGAAGAAGTTGCGGGCGATTGGCTGTGAGTCATTACGTGATATGTTGAATATGCCGGAAGGCAAAGCCGCACCGGGTCTGACGGTTGCCGAAATTGATTCGATACGTGAGAAGTGTAAACAGTGGCAACGGCTTTACGGTCACGACTTGTGGCGAATCAATTTACGTGTCTGGTCGCTCAAACGCGATATTGATTACGCGATTTTGATTGACAACATTGAGACAATGGTAACGCCGTTTGTGAACAAGTATATGGAAGAACGCGGTTTTTCAACTGACGGCGTTGAAGTTCGATATACTGGTATGGTGAAACTGGTTTATAAGACGCAGTACGAGTTGTTGTACGGACTTGAACTGAGTTTGTTGACGGCGTTCGTCACGATAATGATTGTGATGATGTTCGTACTGAGAAGTGTTATGGCGGGCTTTCTGGCGATGTTGCCGAACATTTTTCCTGTTGCGATTGTGTTTGGTTTTATGGGACTTGCGGGAATACTGGTTGACGTAGGAACAATGATGACGGCATCGGTAGGATTGGGGATCGCGGTTGACGATACGATACATTTCTTGACGTGGTTTCGGGCGGGAATAGATCGCGGACTAAACGCAAAAGAGGCGGCATACGACGCATACGAACGCTGTGCAACTGCAATGACACAAACATTGCTAATAGGCGGCTTGGGCTTATCTTCGTTTGCGTTCAGTACCTTCACTCCAACGCAAATGTTCGGAATAATGATGATTACGCTGTTAACAGTGTCTGAAATAGGAGACTTGGTATTCCTGCCCGCAATCCTAACAGGTCCGGCAGGAAAATACTTTATGCCGAAAAAGAAGAAAGGGAAAGTTGAAGCGGAAACAAAAGAAGACAGCAGTCAATTATAGGGATAATCAAACGCGGTGGGTTGTATATTATCGTGAATAGTTATACCAAACACGATTGAAAATTGGTCACATATAACAGGCGGTAACGTAGTCGGACAGTTAAACTTTGCTGGCGACGGAATGATAGATAACATATTAAGTTATGATGTGTGCAGCAAAC
>JAITST010000328.1 GCA_031287585.1 Planctomycetaceae bacterium
CTTGGTTGACACGTTCTTGATGAAATTGTTCTGTTTGTACAGCCGTCTCGAACGCCGATTGATAATACCGCACATCGGCATTGTATTCGGATACAACTTGCTCTAACCGCAACAATTCCATTTGGGACGCACTCTCCAACTCCTCTCTTGCACTAAACAATGCAGAGACAGTCTCGCTAAAGATTTCAATGTGTTTTACATCTGCCTGTGACACTTTTCTTACCTCATCTTCATATTGCGTTATATGCGTCTGCGGCATTCGCCAACTTATTCAGATGTAAAATCTGTTCGTGTATAGATGCGTGAAAACTGGCAATGTACTGATTAAGACTCGCAATGTTCTCTTCAAATTGCTGTTTTTTAATATCCTGCCATGAACTGCAACTAGACACTGCGCCGCCCATCTGCCCCGCTGCTTCGGTAATTCTTATTGAACAATCACCTAGCACACCGGCTAATGTTCGCAACTCTTCTGGATTGACATAAACTTGTGACATAATTTTTTCCTTATATTTAGAGGAATTTGAAATAACCTTCCCAACACATTGCCGGAAAGAAAAAGTAAAACGGAGTATTCCGTCCGTTGTTTCAAAATTGAAATTTCTAAAAAACTGTTCGTTAAATTATCTTGCCTGTAATCGTTGTTCAACTGCTGTAATCATTGAGGGGTTGGCACTTGATGCGGCAAGAAATACCATCGTACCAAGTGTTTCATCGCCAACGGCAGCCGTAATCGCTTGCTGCAATACTTGAAAAATGTCGGAATGATTAGTATTGGTATTCATTCTTACCGCGTAGAACAATTCCTTCGTATCATTTAGGTTTCTGATATTGACGACCTCCACGCCCTCTTTAACCAACCGGGTAATCACTTCGGGATTGGAATTATTCAACGCTGCGTAGAACAGTGCCGTCTTGCCATCGTGGGCTTTGGCATTAACATCTACACCAACTCTCACCAGTTTGGATATCATTTCAGGATTGGGATTACCAAATGCCGCTGCGCACAATGCCGTCATACCATTGGGGAGTTTGGCGTTGACATCTGCTCCTGCTCGTATCAGCGCGGTAATCACTTCGGGATTGGGATTAAGTACCGCATGGAACAATAACGTTCCACCATCTTTGTCTTTGACGTTGACATCCGCACCTGCTCGTACTAGCGCAGTAATCATTTCGGGATTAGGATTCCATGCCGCATGGAAAAGAGCCGTCCCGCCATATTTGTCTTTGGCATTAACATTCGCACCCGCCTTCACCAATGCGGCAATCACTTCGGGATTGGGATTTTTTTTCGCTGCGTAGAACAACATAGTCCGATCATCTTCGTCTTTGGCGTTAATATTCGCGCCTCGGCGGATTGCCGTTTCGACTTCGGATAATGTCCCGTGTTCGCAAAGTTCTCGGAATTTTTCAGCAGATGGCGGCGGCACTTGTGTTGACGGTGCGGGTATTACCGGAGGAGTGGATACTGAAGAAGGTACATTGTTTGCGTTTTGCGAACCGAACGACAACCCTCGTACTTTATCAGCCCGAGTTTGTTGACCTTCTTCGTTTTCAATTTTCGTTTCCGGTGTAATGGTACCGTTCTCCGCCAACACTTTAAGTTGTGCCGAATTAATTAGTCCTTGTTTCACGCCGTTTGTGTCGTAGTAGAAAAAATTTGCCATTGTTCAAGTCTCCTATCTGGTTTCCGTATCTGTTGTAAATGGTTTTGTTACCTTCATATTAGATGAAGGTAACGCTGGCAGTTACGTGATAATCGCGCAGAGTGACACGCCGATTTGCGTGATTCTTATGGTACATTCCGTCCGCCGGACGGCTTGAAGAGCAGGCAAGAACAGGGCAATCAGACACCGATAACGGCGACACCCCTAGAAGTTCGATAAAAGTGAAACCAAGATTGGAATCACAATCTCTACAAATTGCCCCCCACCCCCCATTTTAACATTAGATTACCACTGTAAATATTATTCGTCTTTCTCATTTCAATATTCCTTTCATAAAAAGGGTTTTATGTGTTTGTTGCGAACTGCTCGCAATTCCAAACGGCACGTTATGGTCAATAATAAAATGTATATCAACTGAGTTGCAGCCAAAATCGTACCAATTAGTTTTTGTAAAACGGTCGGAACTCAAATTGAACGGGTGTGATTATACAAAATGAAGCAGATTGTGTCAACGGGGGGTAGGCGTTCAAGTGAATTTTTCACAGGTAGATAAAGATAGTTAAAATAATATTCTTGCCGCTGTAAGCCGAGTCCGCATACGCTTGCTCACAACCCAGACGCGGCTCCGCCGGCAACGCATCCAAACACGGCACACTATCGTGAACCTTCGCGGTCGTCACGCCGTAACCCCAAATCAACTTCCAAACCGCATCAACACAAGGATGGTCTTTATACCGTTCGCATTTTGAATTTGGGCTTTGGGCTTATAGTTGCGAGTTACTCACTGCTCGTCACTCGCAACTCACCACTTCTCAACGAGTGTACCACCTTGCGGCTTAATGCCTTTCGATTCGAGCATTTCGAGAAACTTGTCGAAGAGAATTTCGTCGAGATGAAATTTCTTCATCTGTTCGGCACTGTGTTTATTAACTTGCCAAAAATCGTTTTCGCATCAGGAATAGTGTGATAAGGAGTGATTCCGAGAAAGTCCTGAAACGTTTTGCGGTCGCGAATGAGGAACTCGGTCATCTCGTCAGAGAGATTGTATTGAGATTTGAGTATGATGATTTTGAACATGAGGAGGACATCGAAGTACGGTCGTCCGCCGTTGGGCTGCGGCTTGCGCAACACGGCGAGCAGGGGACGAAATCCCTGATAATCAAACACAGCCCAATCGACATCGGCGGCGAGACGTTTGAGAAAACTGTTGAGTTGGTAAAGTTTGTCGGTATTGGTTTCGGCGGAAAAATAAATTTGCTTGCATCATATTATCATTGAAAAATAAGGGTAAAATTAAAAACTACTTCATTTTATAGCAATTGTCAAACATCCCGGCAAGGGGGTGTAAAACATTTGTAGGTATTTTGGCAGGGTATTCTATTGACAATCCCACGGGGCATTGTCGCCAAAAGTGGGGTGGTTATACAAAACCTACAAAAAATTTACACACCCTCGCTCCTATAAATTCTCCCACATCCATTGTAAAATCTAAAAAACAATGCTAAAATGGTCGCTTGTGTTTTATGAACATTTGTAATCTTCCACAAATACTGTTCCGTTTCGTTTAACAATGAACATCATTCAAGACCTTATTGCCCGTAAACTTCTTTACCAGACTACCGACGACAAACTTGAAAGTTGGTTGTCAGAGAAACCGCGTACTTTGTATAACGGTTGTGACCCCACTGCGGACTCGCTGCACGTTGGACACATGGTTGCGTTGATGAGTTTGCGGCGTTTTCAGCAGGCGGGACATCGACCGATTGCCTTAGTAGGCGGTGCAACCGGTATGATTGGCGACCCCAGCGGTAAGAGTGAGGAACGGAAACTGTTATCCGAGTCCGACATCTTGTACAATGTTGAACGCATTAAGTTGCAAATGGCTCGCTTTCTTGACTTCGATTCCGGCGACAAAAACGCCGCGTTGCTGATGAACAACAACGACTGGATAAGTAAATTTTCGTTTATCGAATTTTTACGCGACATCGGCAAACATTTTCCAGTCAACGTAATGCTAACGAAAGATTCTGTCAAATCGCGTCTCGCTCGCGAAGATTCAGGATTGAGTTATACAGAGTTTTCATATATGTTGCTCCAATCGTATGACTTCGTTCACCTGTTCCGCTCGTGCGGTTGCGAGATGCAAATCGGCGGCAGCGACCAATGGGGCAACATCACGGCAGGCATTGACCTTGCGAGGCGGTTCGGTATCGAAACTAAATTGCAGGGTTTGACGTGGCACTTGTTGCTCAAAAAAGACGGTAAAAAAATGGGCAAGAGCGAAGCCGGCGCGATTTGGTTGGACGCGAAAAAAACGTCGCCGTACCATTTTTATCAGTATTGGATAAACATCGAAGACGCGGATGTCGCGACGGGACTTTATAATTTTTGCGAACGTCCGGTTGCCGAAATCAACGAATTGCTCGCGGAACATTCGCGTTCGCCGGAAAAACGTGCCGCGCAACGTGTGCTTGCGGAAGACATAACGCAACTTGTTCACGGTGAGAACGGTTTGAAGTCGGCACAAAACGCAACGAACATTTTCTTCGGCGGCGAAATCGACCAGATTGGCGACAACGAAATCGAATCCATTTTCGCTGACGTGCCGAGTGCGGAGTTGCCGCGTATGACGCTCGACAGCGGCGTGTTGTTGATTGACGCTTTGGTTTCTGTTAAACTGTGCGTAAGTAAAGCAGACGCGCGGCGAACGATACAACAAGGCGGAGTATATGTAAACAATCGTCAGGTAATCGACATTGAGCGTCACCTAACAGCCAGCGACCTAGTGGGCGAAAGCACGCTGGTGTTGCGCAGCGGAAAGAAACGTTACGCAGTGTTGAAATTTAAGTGAGTTATACTGTTGAGTATAATTCTGGATTTTCCTCCTAACCACCACATCACAATGTATCACCCTAAAAAACTAATCCTAACCTGTGTCCTATTTCTAATCGCCAACATCACATCCGCGGTGGAATTTGATTCCATTTCTGTCACATTAGTTCCGATGGTCAAACCGGCAACCAGTGCTACGTCACATGGTTATTGTGAACACCGTTTTCGTGTCGTCAATCGCGGAACGGAAACGCAACGGGTAACAATCTCGCTGCCCGGCACGTCGCACGGAACAAATAACGGTTTGTCACGTCTCGCGGGAACAGTCGATGTGCCTGCAAACCAAACCGCCGTTCTGTCACTGATGCACCCGCCGGCTGCGATAAACAATGTTGACGCTAACGTCTATATTAATGGTCGCAAACAGAAGAACGTGGTACCTATTCGTTTTGAACACGGTGTAATTGGTTATCGTCCAGGCGGAACAGATGTCGCTCACGTTCTCACGAGCAACCGTATCAAAGCCGACATCCGCGACCTAATCCGCGATGGAAATATTGCAAGTGCGCAATCTACCGAAGCAGGAACAGAAACCGCTGAAGCAACGGCAGGCGGCGGTACGAGTAGTGTTACGCATAGAGGTATCCCCGCGGCACCTGCCATAACCATCTGGGAGAGTGAAGGTGACGTTAGTAACTGGAGCAAAAACTGGCTCGCATACTCGCGTTTCGACGGTATTGCGATGACCGATGTTGACTTCACAAACTTGCAGGAACAACATCAGGAAATTTTCACCGCGTTACGTCAGTATGTTGAAATAGGCGGTAGTTTGTACGTTGTCGGTAACAACTGGAAAAAGCCCGATGGTTGGATTAGATTTGAAAAATCTAACAGTTCTGAGCACGGCGGCTCGCTCGTTGGTCTGTATTGGAGTTGTAACGACAACACCGTTCAATCAGTGCTTCAATACATAAACGCTTTTCGTACTGCCGCAATAGCCAACAATACTACTTGGTTAAATGCGATGGGCGCAAACGGCGGTAACGGTGTGTTGAGCGGCGGGTATGATTTGATAAACAGTTTGCCCGTTCTGGAAAATTTCGGGATACCAGTTCGTACTATTCTGGTTCTAATCATTGTGTTCGCAGTTCTAATCGGACCGGTCAACATTTTCGTTCTGACAAAAATGAAGCGACGGATTTGGCTGCTGTGGACGGTGCCGCTAACGTCAATCGCCGCGAGTATGTTGGTCTATGGTGTAAACTATTTTCAGGAAGGTTTCCTGCGTCAAACGGCAACAAAAACGATAACAATTCTAAACCAGCAGCGCGAAGAAGCACTTACGTTTGGCTTCGCGGGCTACTATTCAACATTCGTACCACGCGGCGGGATAACTTTCGACGCAACAACAGAGGCGACATACTCATTCAATCGTAACGCGTGGGGCAGCGACCTGCCGCTGTTAGAAATGACAATACAAGGGGGCGGTTCGCAAAATTTGTCACGCGGTTGGATACGAGCGAGATTACCATCGTACTTTGGAATCCGCAAAGCGGAGTCAAGGCGAAAAGAGCGATTAGAGTTCAACTGGGAAGGAAAACCAACGGTAACAAATCAATTATCGGTTGACATTGAGAATGTAGAGGTGGTCTCACCGGACGGGCAGACATACCACGCATCAAATATCTCGGCTGGCGATAAGGTAAATCTAATATCAACAAACGAACCAACAGTAACAACCGATGAAAAAAATCTATACAAAGGCACAGGTCAAGCCATGAAAGTATCTAACTGGCAAAGCACAAACGTTGCGCATTTCCCGTTGTGCAAAGGTTACTACAAAGCCAAAGTAAAACCAAAAACCCAAAATCCATTCTTGGAAAGAGGGGTGACAAACACCGTTGATTACAGTCACGACGCGGTAATAATCGGGAAGTATTGAAAAAGGGGTGGATTTGTTAGGGAATTGAATTATCGGTGTAACCACGGATGTCAATATGACACTTTTTTGCTCTTCGTCTAGCGAATTTCGCTTTGACCATTTAGTTCAAAAACGATGTTATTTTGTTCCGTCGCCAAACTATTGTTATTATTTTTTCAAACAGGTGTGTCAAAATGTACGTGAACGGCTACCACGAAATCTATACTCCACACTGTGGACATATACCTTTCATGGTAGAAGATTGAACTATTTTTCAACCGCATTGAATCTATCATTTGTGCTGCGAAACATCAACGCTCAACTCTGTGGGTGAACCTGATGTCACCGTGAGTTTGAGCGGTGTTGTTGCGGCTTGGGTGAGAGTTTTTGGAATTTCGCTGGTTCTTGCCGCGAGTTTCTTTTCCTGCTCCGCCATATATTTTGCCTTTGCTACCGCGTCGTCGTCAATTCCTTCCGGCATCGGCTCGGATTCGATTTTTGACATTTTCGTCACGTAAACAATATAATCCCCTGCCGGAACTCCTTTCGCTGACCACGAACCTTGAACCGTTTTGATTTCTGCAACACCGGATTCGTCGGTGTCCGCATACATACTCCAACCGCCAACAGCACCGCCAGCGGCGGGTGTCAGTGTTATTTTCGCTTGCGTGATCGGTGACGAACCGTTTGTAACGGTTATTTTCGTGGAAACAAGTTCAGGGATGCCGTCCGGTTTTTTCGTACCGCAACCAGCGGCGATTGACAACGAGACGAACAATAACATAATGGTTTTAATGAATTTCATTTTGACTCCAATAAAGGTTTGAAAAAAAGAATAAAAAATATGTAACGGTTATTTCATTTTTTGAAATATCCATCACGCAAACAATGACAGAAGGACAGCCCTTCACAGCAAGAGACGGGCTGCCTTCTGTATTTTCTGGTAATGTTACTTAATACGACGTTGCTTCACCGCCGTTTCGTGACCCCAACGCGCCCCAAACTCCGAAAAGTGAATTGCCGGAGATGCTGTATGTATTGGCGGTTAAAGACCACAAACCGGAAGTTTTCGCGTTGATAGTATCGGACACAAAACGTACAGAACCATCGCACATCGCTGCGTTGACACCGCCGCTGTGATAACTTGACGCGGCAACCAAAACGTGTTCAGAACTGCCATAGGCACAAGAGGGAGCGTTCGGCGGGAGAACGGTATTGAACGCCGCATAAGCGGCATAACCATCTGCCCAGCGAGCACCAATCACTGCCGCACGCGGAGTATTAATCTTGTTGCCAGTTTTGTCGTTCGCACAGTCCTCGATAATCTGTACGGTATTATGATAAATATCCGCCGCCGTTGTGTTTGTTCCGCCTTTGACCAGTTGGATATTTGTGTTACGCGGTGACGAAATACAGGCTTCCGAGAACATCACCGTATTGCTCGTACCATCAGGAATACTACTCATTGTAATTTTGACATAGTAACCTTCAGCGGCAATGCCGCGGCAACCACAAGTGATACCGCCAGCAGCAACGGTGTTATAACTTGCTAAGTTATTGTAACCTTCATCACCGACATTGACATGATAACTCGTTGTAGAGATAACACCATCTGTTGGCAATGTCACTGACTCCGATGGACATAAAAGATTGTTGATTTGCTTTGCGTAGGGATTTTGATGAACAATGGTACCATCTGTCACTGTTTCTGTTGTCGTGTACGGTCTCGGTTGATTTCCCGTTGTTTCTCGAGCGTGCGCTATGATGAGATCGTAACGCGCATTCAGTTCCATAAACGGGCAAAGCATCGCAGCCCAACTGATACGGTCACGGCGGTTATTGTCGGAGGGAAGTTCATTAAATTCCACTTGCCGTCTTGCCGAAGCAAAATACCCGGACGTATCGTGCTTGTTGTGATTAGCGAGTGCCAGTTGCTTGATTTGATTCGTACACTGCATTCTACGTGCCGCCTCGCGGGCGGCTTGCACAGCGGGCAAGAGCAGAGCGATCAGAACGCCAATAATGGCGATAACTACGAGAAGTTCAACCAAAGTAAAAGCCG
>JAITST010000360.1 GCA_031287585.1 Planctomycetaceae bacterium
AAAAACAGAATACTTAAACGATTCTCGCAGTATTACGGGCTACAGCCAAGTTCTGCGCCAAACCGAATATGATGCTGACGGTAACATTGTTAAAGAAACATCATACATTATCGGACATCAACGAATTTCGCAAACTGTAAAAATAAACGGTGAAGAAACAACGTTATTCTTTACGTTTGATGGGCATGGCTCGACAAGAGTACTACTAGAAGCCGCAGGAGCAATAGCCCAACTATTCGCCTTCGACGCATACGGAAACGCCATCGGGTTTAACCCAGCGGAAGCGAAAACGGAATTTCTGTACAGCGGCGAACAGTTCGATGCCAAAATCGGGCAACAATATTTGAGGGCAAGATATTACGATCCGGCTACTGGTCGATTCAATCGCCTTGATCCGTTCTTTGGGACTATGTATGATCCACAGTCGTTTCATAAATATTTGTACACACACGACGACCCAATAAATAGCATTGATCCAACTGGGAAAATGAGCATGGTAATGTCTATTGGAATTGGCATGGCTATTGGTGGAGTAACAGGTGGAGCGATAGGTGGAATTTATGCCACATTACGCGGACTCAAAGGCGAGCATTTTTGGAGCACTGTCAGAACGGGTGCACTTATTGGAGCAGGTGGAGCTTTTGCATATATGGCACCAATTGCCACACTTATGGCAGTAACCGGTTCCCAATCACTGTCTGCATTGGCATTACCAATTTTAGTTGCCTACAATCAATTATCTTCAGTCCCCAATAAACATCTTTTAGGAGTCATTTTATTTTTCCGTTGGTGGGGCTTTGCTTCAGCACCGCAGATCAATATTCCATTACAATTCTTTTGGAAAGAATATGGAAATCCCAACGATGAATCGGATGCGTCGTGGTTACGCCATCTGAATGACGTATTATTTGATGATATTTTAACTCAACCTAAATATACAGAAGCACGAAATAACATCATCAATGAAATGACAAATAAGCCAGTAGGGACGAGCATGTCAAATCAAAATCCTATAGAAATAAATATTTATGGAGATAGAGGTCCATTGGCTTGGATTATTGGTGGGATGGAACTGTCCTATACTGCGACAAAAACCGCATCTGGTATCACGATTAAATGGAAACTTTTTGATGAAGTGGACGCAAAGAGTTTTATGGAAAATTATAAAGATGGACAATTTAATAAGAATTCATCTAGCGAAGCTTGGTTAATTGGTACAATTGAAGGACTTGCCGATATTCTTTTTGATAAACTTGGGCAGGCATGGTATCCACTTTCCGTATATAAAACAGAAACAATCCGATAATAGATATGAAAAAAATACTTGAACACTTATTGCTCTTTATAATGGTATGTACCATTGTTTTACTCTTTGGTTACACATACTTTCGTGTACATACGGAGGTATTATATTGGGAAAATACAGAAGACTTGAAAGCAAACTTTCCAAAGGGAACTTCGAATGTCTCTTACTTTTCTGAATACGGTTGGAGAATCTACGAATGCAAAATGTCAGAAGAAGTTTTTTGGCAATACGCCAAAAGTAATGAATGGAAAATGACTCCAATTCAGAGACCTATTAAAATAATTAGATATAAATACTATAAGACTACGAAGGAAGAATTTAAGAGGCAAATTGAAAATTTGACACCAGAAACAGAAACAAAAGGTTCCTGCTTTCATTTCGTTAAAAAGGGGTACTATTACATCCACGAAGAAAAACCGGCTTTCTATCACGTGGCTTATGACAGCGAAACTAATTTTTTATATGTTTATATGGCAAGCACTGAGGGAGGACAAATATTTTATATGAGCACATTAGATCACTCATGGAGTGCTTGTTATCCTTGAAATACTCTAGAATTGCCGGATTGAGAAGTAAATTCGAGAGTAATTTTCGATAAAATGAAATGGAAGATTAATGATTAAAATTTCACGGTGTCCTTGTCCAATATTTTTGAAATGCACTGAAAATTTCAGATTTTGGTGCCAATTCGGGAGCAATTTTCGATAACGTGAGACGAAAAATGCAACAACATTTTTCAAAAAGAGTATCAAGAGCGACAAAATCGTTCAGATGTTGAAATCAGCGCATAGTGGTAGCGCAAATTGTTCTTTGACAATTAGATAAAATTAGATTCGTTCCACGCGAATAATTGGTAAATGTTGCCGTCCTTCAAGGAAATCGAGACGAACATTTATCTTTGCTCCCGCTCTTCCTGCAATACACATTCGCGGTTTCGCGCACGGTGTTTTATGTTTTGCTAATGGTCGAGTTTCGATTCGTGGTTTTGAGTTGGCGGCATGACGATAAAAGTAAACTTCATTAGGAGTTTTTCCTGAAAGAGTCATGTGAGGTCGATATTCGTTGTACCAATCGAAGAATAAACGAGTTTCATTCATCATTTCGTTTTTCGATAATGGTACGAGTATTTGTCGAGTACAACCGTCTTTGTACGTTAAGATGACTCGTTCCGTTACTGCAATAGAACCATGTTTGCCGACAGCGCCGAAACGTTGTTTGATTTCGTTTTCTGAACACCAAGACCGAAACTCTGACGATGTAAATTGTGTTCCTTGATCCGAAACAAGGTACTTTGGTTTCACTGCATTGTCATTGTAAATACGATTCATTGAGGAAATGATTTGCAAGGATGTGGGACTTTGTTCAAAAACATTGAAGCCCATGACACGTCTGGAATAGTGGTCGATGACAACCAGAACATACCAAGAATACGGATGAACTTGTGACAGAGCATTGGGCGACCAAGGTGTCCAAAGACCGTCGGTTGTCGGAACAACGGTCATATCAACTGACCATACGTGATTTGGATACCACGACTGAATTGTCGGCATATCTGGCGTTGGATTGAGTGGCGATAATGGTTCAAGTGGCGAAATCGGCGGTTCATCAATAATTCGTTTGACCGTACTTGCAGACAAGTACAAACCAGCCCTACAAAGAATATCGGCGATTTTGAAACGCCCTAACATTGGACAGTACGATTTGAATTGTTGCACGATATAACGAACGAAGTCGGGATAACGAGTTGGTTTTTCAGACATCTGGACAGTCGGGGTGTCTTTGTCTATCCCGCGAAGCCAATTGATAATAGTTTGAACTGTGACTTGAAATCGCTTTGCCGTTTGTCCGTTAGTCAGACCGCGGGCGGCACGAATCATCAAAATTTCCAGACGTTCGCAAGACCTGTAATGGGGACGCTTCTTTGAATCAAGCCGAGCAAATCGAGCGTCCTTTATTTCGATTTCACGTTGCAACAATCCGACTTCCGAACGCAGCCGGTCATTCTCGACACGCAAACGTAAACCGTCGCACTCTTTGCTTTCGCCCCAGTTGGAAGCGTTGAGAATTACAATCCTCGCCAAAGCGACGACGTGGAGAATTGCAAGAAGCGTATAATCAGTCCAATCTTTCGGCAACGGGATATGAGGAACGTCAGGCGGGTCAAGGATGATGTGAGGTTCTGGTAGAATTGTAGTCATAGGTATTCAAGGTTGTTGAATGGTTTCGGAAGAAGCAAATCTGATGTACTACTCTACCACAAGAACAGTATTGAAGAAAAATTTTTTTGAAGGATATCCCTCTTGCCAAAACTTGCCCGATGATGTAGAATACTCGAATGAAGAATCAACGTAGCGAAAAACAGGACAAATCACAGCCCGGTAACATTTACGATGCGTTCGCAAAAAGTTTCTTCGGGCGAGTTGTCGTGTTTGCCGATTTTTTGCGGCACTACGGTAATCGAAAGTTTGTTGACGAAGTGAATTTATCGAAAATCCGATTGGCACCGACGCACTACATCGGCAAAGACGGCGTTGAGCGGATTGTCGATTTGGTGTTCCAATGTCCGCTGAAACACGGCAAAGGAACATTGACG
>JAITST010000415.1 GCA_031287585.1 Planctomycetaceae bacterium
AAATGTGTGAAAAAATTCACAGTTGCTATTTTTTTTTGATAGAATTCGATGTTATTAGAGGTACCCATTATGATAATACTTTTGCCCAACCCAACCCAACGCGATCGACGCGGGATGATTTTGTACATCGTCGCGGTTGTTGTTGTCTTGCTTACTTTGGCGGCAATCTCGTTGCGGTCTTTGTTGCAGACTGAACAGGAGGCGACTCTGATTCGCGGTGACGAGTTGCAAATCGGACTTGTTGCCCGCAGCGGTGTTGATTACGTTTCATCAACTCTGTTACCGCCATCGCTCTATGACGCTGCCGACGAAACGTTGGCGGCAAACGCTAACGATAACATAGCGTCGGTCTTTATCAGTGACTTCGCCGCGTCACAACAAGACGGCAGTACAACATCATCGCGAGCAGTAAACCTTGATAACAATCCTCCGTACTTCGCCGGTATCGGAGTTGTTGCGGCACGACCAAACCGCCCGCAGGCAGGTGTTGCACGCTTCACGATACTGTCGCCGCGAATCGAGGACGAACGTGTCACGGGTATTCGTTACGGACTTACGAACGAGTCGGCGCGGCTGCATCTTGGTGCGGTGATGGCGTGGGAACAGGACTCTCCCGGTCAGGGTTCGCGGTCACTGATGAAGTTGCCCGGTATGACACCAAGTATGGCGGACTCGATTCTCGACTGGATTGATTCCGACAAAACGCCGCGTCCGAGCGGTGCGGAACTCGATTACTACGAGCAAAGCGGGTTGCAATACGCTCCGCGAAACGCGGTGCCGGTCGCGTTGGAAGAGTTGTTGCTTGTGCGTGAGGTGACACGTAAAATGTTGTACGGCGATGACGAAGCGATGACGTTCGGTTATAATAAAACAGGACGGAAGGACGGGGCGAATGTTACGGATAACACGGTCGGCGGCAGTACAAACGGCGCGGGCGAACCTCCGGCGTGGGCGTTACTGTTGACAACGTTGAGTACGGAGAAGTTGGTCGATACGAAAACGGGATTGGTGAAGATTTGGCTCAACGAACCTGACCTCGCGTTTTTGCACCAACAACTGACTGAACAACTCGACAAGGACACGGCGGACTTTGTCGTGTTGTTCCGTCAGTCGCCGAAGGTGACGGTCGAAAATGTTGACACGTCGCTGCCGTCAACGCGAAAGATTATCACGCCGTTGGAACTATTAGACGTTACGGTTGCGGGACACAAAAGTCCGTTCTCGCTCGACGGTGCGGACGCGGAGGAGCAGTTTTTGAAACTGCTCGACACGGCGACGGAATACGAGGAGTCGATTGTGTACGGGCGAATCAATATCAACGCCGCCCCGCTTTGTGTGTTGGAAGCGATACCCGGTATGACAACGGAGGCGGTGTCACAAATCGCGGCGCGGCGAGTGAAAGTTGACGAGAGCGGACGTTACCAACGCCGTCAGCAGCACCCGACGTGGCTAGCGGCGGAAGGCATCGTTGACTTGCCGACACTGAGCCAACTTTGGCACAATATAACGTGCGGCGGCGACGTTTGGCGTGGGCAAGTAGTAGCGTTCTACGACGGAAAGGGACCGGCGGCGAGATTAGAATTTGTAATTGATACAACAATGAAACCGCCCCGTCAGGTTTACCAAAAAAATTTAACGTTGTACGGAATAGGTTTTCCAACAATAATACTAAAGCCAAACTAATGCAAAAGATTCATTATCTCGGACCCGTTGGTACGTTCACTGAACAAGCCGCGAAAATGTTCCAAAATTATCTCCCCAACGACTACGAACTCGTTCCCCGCCGAACATTGCAAGACGCGATAAGTTCCGCAGTGAACGATGGCTTGGCGGTTGTGCCGTACTATAATTTGTACGAGGGTTTGATACAAGAAACGCTCGACTGTGTTACGGAGTGTCAACTAACGATAATCGCGGCACAGCGTGTACCGGTATGTTTTGCGATTGGCGGTATAAAGTTTGAGCCGCCGGTCTTCTCACATCAAAAAGCACTCGCGCAGTGTTCGGACTATCTGAAAAATAAACTGCCCGGCTGCGAGCAAACGACAACATCAAGTACGTCGGAATCCGCGAAACTGGTAGCGGCAACGAAGACCGGTTTAGCGATTGCGAGACGTGAGGCACTAGAACAAAACGGCTTAACGGTATTCGCTGACGACATCGGCAACCGTCAATACGGCAGAGCGAACTACACAGAATTTCTGCTAATCGGGCGTGAAAAACTATTATCCGCCGACAACCATCCGAACCGAACAATGATAGCGGTAATCCCGTCTGTTGACCGAGTAGGTCTTTTGGCGGAGATACTGGGACAGATTGCGTTCTTCGGAATAAATTTATTGAAAATTCATTCACGTCCGGCATTGTCTGACCACTCAACCCAAAACGCGCCGCAAATGTTCTACTTAGAAATGCAAACAAAAACCGAATCCAAAGAATTTCAACTTTGCCGAGCAACGTTAGACCTACGCCTAACACTAGGAAACCAAACCCCAAAAGCCGACGGAGTAGTGCGATTGCTGGGAGATTATCCGCTGTTTGCGATGCCCTAATGTTTCCGTACATATTTGAAAATGTTACTTGTCACGGTTAGAAATTGCTCCTAACAGCGATGTTACCGTGAGCAAACCTACATGAGAAAACGTAAGACATACAACTTGCTACTAATGTTTTAGTGAAACAAAAAAACTTGTTTTGACCAATAACACATTAGCATCCGTAAAACAATAACTCGTCCCAAAACTGATATTGTCTGAAAATTGACAATATGCTACAATGCCGAAATGGACAAGAACAGCATGTGCGGTTAAATAGACTGTCAACCATTAAAGGCAACCTCTAAAACCCATCCTCTAGAATGTAAGTTTTTAGAAGTCGCCATTAAGCCCATTGCGTTACTCCTCCGCCGATTTTGTACTTACTTCCGATTCGGTTTCGGCGGTTTCCGCTTCTATTTCCGCATCAGTTTTTGGGACACGTTTTACCGCTACCAATGTGTCGCCTTCGTCTAGTGACATTAAGCGTACCCCTTGTGTATTACGTCCCATTACTCTTATGTCGCTTACCCGTATTCGCTGCAACTTGCCGCGTGCAGTTATCATCATTACTTCGTCTTCCTCACTGACTCTCGTAATGCTCACAACCTTGCCGTTGCGTGCCGTTGTGCGGATGTCTTTCAATCCTAATCCGCCGCGTCCCTTCGTTCGGTACGACAGACTTGACTTTACTTCATCTTCGTTGTCAGTTGCACTGTCAGCTTCGGTCTCTTCCGGCTCGTTAGTTTCCGGTTCAACAACATTCTCCGGTATCTCGTCACCTTCAACCGCACCGTCTTCGATACCATCTACCGGTGGTTTTTCCGCCTCCGGTTCGCCGTTGGGACCAAACGGTGTTCGTTTACCATAACCGTTCTCGCATACCGTCAACAACGTCAAATCGGGAACGGCAACCACCATTCCGACAACTGCGTCACCCGCACGCAACTTGATTCCCTTAACTCCAGACGAGTTCCGCCCCATCGCTCTTGCCGCCGTATGCCGAAACCGAATCGCGTTACCGTTCGCCGTTGACATCATCAACTCGTCGCCCGGTCCGACCACCGCAACATCTATCAGTTCGTCACCCTCACGCAAATTAACCGCTATGATTCCGCCAGTTCGCGGACGACCATACGCAGCCAGTGCCGTCTTCTTAACCAAGCCGTTCTTCGTCGCGATAACCAAGTAGTTATCCGGCTCGTCGAAATTACGCACCGGAAAACATCCCGCAATCGCCTCGCCGTCAGACAGTTCGAGCATATTCACAATCGCCCGCCCTTTCGCCTCGCGTGTCAACTGCGGCAAGTTATAAACTTTTTCCCAGTACACTCGCCCTTTGTTCGTGAAGAACAACAGATAACTATGCGTGCTGGCGATGAACAGATGCTGAATTGGGTCTTCATCTTCCGCCTTCGCACCTTTCAGTCCTTTCCCACCGCGACGTTGTGCTTTGAACGCCGTCGCTGGTGTACGTTTGATGTAACCGCTGTTGCTAATTGAGACGACCATCGTTTCCTCTTCGATAAGGTCTTCGTAATCAATCTCGGACAACTCCTCACCGGAAATTTCTGTACGGCGTTTGTCACCGTGTTTCCGTTTCACCTCGTTCAAGTCATCACGAATCATCGAGCGGATAATAGATTCATCACCCAGAATCCGCAGGTACTCATTAATCTCGCCAATCAATTCATTGTATTCGCCGCCGAGTTTTTCCTGCTCAAGATTAACCAACTGACCGAGTGTCATTTTCAATATCGCTTCCGCCTGAACTGGCGTTAGCGAGTAGTTTTCGGATTTACCGCGCTCGTCTGTGAATATCGCGAAACCGTTGTCTCCGAGCGCACGGCTGATGAGTGCGGACGGACATTGAATCTGCATAAGACGCTGTTTCGCTTCGGCTGTCGTTGACGAAGTACGAATCGTTTTGATGACCTCATCTATATTCGCGAGTGCGATTATCAAACCTTCGACAGTATGTTTACGCCGCCGTGCCTTCGCGAGTAGGAACAACGTTCGCCGACGTATAACCGTCATCCGGTGACGTATAAATTCCTCAATCATCTCCTTGAACGTCAACACCCGCGGTTTGCCGTCAACAAGCGCGAGCATAATAATTGAGAACGAATCTTGTAGCGGAGTGAACTGGTACAATTGATTGAGAACGACATCGGGGTCGGCTTCACGTTTCAACTCAATAACAAGACGAACCGGTTCTTTGAGGTCAGACTCGTTACGCATACCCGATATTCCGAGTATTTTGCCTTCATTGACCCGCGCGGCAATGATTTCCTCAACACGGTCGCGCGTTTGCTGGTACGGAATTTCCGTGATAACGATTCGGTTTCTCTTACCGTGTTCCTCAACCCGCGCACGCGCACGGACAACGATGTTACCGCGTCCGGTGAGGTAGCCGCGACGTATTCCGCTGCGTCCGCAGATAACGCCGCCAGTCGGGAAGTCGGGACCGGGACAAAATTTCATCAGGTCAACCGGTGAGATTTCAGGCGTATCGAGTACCGCGATTGTTGCGTCGCAAACTTCGTTGACGTTGTGCGTAGGGATGCTAGTTGCCATACCGACCGCTATACCGTTACCGCCGTTGACCAGCAAGTTTGGAAACTTCGAGGGCAACACAGACGGCTCGGTATTCGTGCCGTCGTAAGTTGGTATGTAGTCAACCGTGTCTGACTTCATATCTTCAAGCATCATATCGGCGACCGACGACAACCGTGCCTCGGTATAACGCATAGCAGCGGCGGGAAGTCCGGCGATTGAACCGAAGTTGCCCTGCTTGTCGATGAGTACACTGCGTTGGTTCCACTCTTGAGCCATACGGACAAGAGTTGGGTAGATAACTTCCTGCCCGTGTGGGTGGTAGTTTCCCATTGTTTCGCCGCATATTTTCGCACACTTGACACGGCTGGACGTATGTGAAATTCCAAGCCCGTTCATAGCGACAAGGATACGCCGTTGAGACGGCTTTAACCCGTCACGAACATCCGGCAACGCACGGCTGACAATCACGCTCATAGCGTAAGTCAAGTAACTCTCCTTCATTTCGTTCTCAATGGAACGCGGAGAGACATTTTGCATCATATCGTAAACGATTTTTTCGCCCGATTCAGTTGGCTTGCTGACATCTGGCGGAATTTGGTCGTCTGAAGACAAATAACACCTCGCAGTGAGAAATTTTGGCTGTGATTGGTAACAGAAAAAGAAAGACGCACAGCAATCGCCATTCCCAAAACAGACCTAAATTATAACACAAAAACCCAAAATTGCAAGGGCGGGATATGAAGTAAAATAATTAGGCAACTTCTAACAACCTGCACTTTCTCATAAACCACAATACGAAAAATACATATTTTTCGAGTGTTTGTGTTTTCAGGATGTTTGAATTAAATGCACTTTCCAAATTTTGCCCCTGCAAAAAAGTGGGTATTCGATGTAAGATGTAAATACGAACAACAGACCTTCACCCCGAACCCCACAATGGATTGTCAACAGAGCATTTTATCGCAATCCCGAAACGTGGTCAAGACCATTTCAAAGACTTTCTTAACATTTTCGCAACGTCTTTTATCATCTGCCGCAAATCGGCAAACGTTCTCACGGTATCCTTAACACTCTCGAACAAATTATCGGACAACTGCGTCCCTTCTCGAATCGACTGCAAGCATCAAACTTATTGCGGACGATTAGTTGAAGGGTAAATACAAAACGCTGCAATTCTCGTCGAAAACAGAAATGCTTGTCAAGAAGTGGAATGTCAGCTATACGGTAAGAGAGTCACGAAGACGTATAAGATGTTTATCGCAGTGAGTGAGATGACGGCATACAAGCCAGTGAGGGTTGTGATTATTCAAGAAGCCAATGGTTGGATTCCTCTGCTGTCAACGGACACGTTTATCGGCACAGGAAATCATCGAACGTTATGGAGTTCGTTTCGGTATTGAGGAGGTTTTTAAGGACTTGAAGGAAGTGTGGAGTTGGGGTAAGCAGGAAGTCCGGAAGTTGGAGAGTAGCAAAACGGTAACTGCGACGAATATGATGATGTATTGCTTAAGGCAACCTCTAACAACTCTTCCCCAATAAAAAAACGTAATAGGTTTGAATTGTTATTCAACATTGCGGTGCAGGTGTTTTATTTTTCTTCCGTCCTGACGGCTGGTTTTCGCCGTCAAGACGGAGTATCTCCGCTTAATTCACTCT
>JAITST010000423.1 GCA_031287585.1 Planctomycetaceae bacterium
GACGAGTTGGAAAAAATGGGCTACGATAAACGTCAGGAACACGTCGCGAAATTGGACGCGCAGGCAAGTAAACGCCCGCCAATTGTCCCGCAAAAATATTCCGACCTGAGCAAGACAACATTGCTTGTTGAAGTCAAATCAGGTACACTTGTGGACGTGACATTTGATGTTAGTAAGTGAATCTATTGAAAGCAAAGTCAGAAGTAGGGACGCTGTATGCAGCGTCTCTACAATCCAAGCGGTGACGGTTTGGCGTTGCGCGTTGGCGAGGAGAATACCAAGTACGAGCAGTAGGGAGTAACGTTGACAAATCTGTGAAAGATTCATTGAAACGGACTTGATTACGTTTCGGAATTGCGATAAAATACTCCGTTGACAACCCATTGTCGAAGGTGGTATTGTCGAAGGTGAAGTTCGGGAGTGAAGGTCTGTTGATATTACTTACATCTTCACCGAACACCCATTTTTTGCAAGAGCAAAATTTGGAAAGTGCAGAATGGAGACAAGTATAAAAGGTCTATGCCGATTGCACAACAGTAAATGCGGGACTTCTGTATTAAATTGACAATACCAAAATTAGATAGAAAATGTATTTTTAGTATTTCATTTTAGATTAAATAATAGCCAAAAAAAACTTTTGGAGTTTACCTCGATGATTGAATTTGATTGTCCGAAATGCGGGAAGCATTTTCAATTTAGTGACAAATTTGCAGGACGGAAGATGAAGTGTGTTGGATGCGGCGGCGACTTGCTTGTGCCGAATTCGACAGGAAGCGTTGTCACAGATAACGTTGTTGCTGACGTTCATGATGTTACGTCCGATTCTACACCCGTTGACGCTGGTCTTGACTTTTTGGTTCACGTCTATCAGGATACCAAACTTAACGCGGACGAGGCGGAGCAACAACAGAAAACAATTGTTCTGCCGTCAGTGATTGTAGAACCAGAGCCGCAGGCGGCTTCTTCGTTCGGACGTTGGATTTTTGTTGCGGTTTTGTTGTTGCTTGCGGGCGGCGGTTTTGTTGCTTGGCAAGTCTTGAATACTTCGCCGCCTGACCCGCGTGTTGCCGAAATTGAACGATTGGTTAAGGATTCAGAAACACGGCTTATCGACGCTCACAACGAAGAAGAGAAACGTATGCTGTTGACAAGCGAGTCACAAAAGTTGTGGCTCGAAGCGAACAAATCGCTTGATGCTGTTATCGCGTCAACTGCCGATGTTAGCCAGAAAAAACTGAAGTATGAGGAGATACAAAAACTTGTTGGCGGCGGGAACGACGCGGCTTTGCAGCAGCAGTTGAAGATTTCGCAGGAAGCCGCCGCGATGGCTGAGTCGCGGTACAATGGTCACTTGACAACATTCAACGAGAGCAGCAAAAAGGCGGCACAAAATCTGGTAGAAGCCGACAAGGTTACTGTTCGTTGGCGCGAGTTACGGACGGAGTCGGACGATTTACTCGCAAAGGCGGACGAATTGCGAAAATCGTTGCCGCCTGAAGTTGATTTGCCGGAATCGGTCACGAGCAGTACACGTCACACGGCGAAGGAATACAAGTTGAGGAGTGAAAATGTTGCGAATGTTGTCGGAGACTGGACGGAAGGTTACTTTGCAGACTACACGTTTCCAGAGTCGGAAGGGCAAAACTTTTTCGCGGCGTTTGATTGCGGCGAACGAAAACGCAATGTAGGCGAGTTCGCGCTTCGCGTGACGGAGATTGGTGAGAAACCGATCTGCGTTCGGTTGGACGCACCGAAAAATGCCGCGTGGTCGATAGCAGCGAACGGTTGTCTCGGAATGTTGCTGCGATTTCCCGATGTTGAGGAATTGTTCGATACGGTTTTGCTGACGGAACATACCGGAAAGATTGTGCATATAAATGTTCGGATTGGAAACGAGGCGGGTAACGTGCAGTATGACGCGGTTTCAACGCGGATGTTGGAAGCGGTGTTCTACGGCGGACGCGGCAAGTTTCAGGCGATTGAAATTCCGTTGCAAGGCGATAACTATTGGACGCGAACGCATAAGTTGGATGTCGCGGTGCTAGATAAAATTGTTCCGATAGTTGATGACTCTAACAAGGATAAGAACGCGGGTAACAATACCACCAACAACGGCAACAACGTTGACCCCGCTCCGAAGCAGGATAACGAGACGCGGTTCTTCAGCCGGATTGAATGGATTGAATTGCGTTTTGTTCCCGCGTCTCCAATCACGACTGTTTGGATTGATGAGTTGTCGTTTCAGCCAAGAAAACGTCATGGCAACTTCGACTTGGTAACTATGGAAAACTATCAGGAAAAGGACCGTCGTCGTGACCGTGACTTGATTGCAGAACGAAATCGTGAGTACCTCAAACGTCAGATGACGGCGGTAAGTAACGCTGGCAGCAGTACGGCGGCTGGCGGTGATGGTTCGTTGCAATCGTTCGCGGGTGAGTCGGCACGCGAACGCGCGTTGCGAACAGCGGCGTGGGTTTTGGCGAACGGCGGACAAGTGAGTGCGGTTATTAACGGTAAAACGTTGGAGTTTGAAAGCGGGCAGAAAATTGGTGACGGTTTTGAAACGTTGTTGTCGATTGACCTTGCGGATTGTAAATCGGTCGGCGACGCGGAACTTGATGTTATAGGTTCGATAGCGACGCTAAAACGTTTGAACTTGGCACGGACAGGGCTTATTGATGATTCACTGATAAAGTTGTCAACGCTCAAACAAATTGAGTGGCTCGATTTGTCCGGTAACAAATTAACGTTCGACTCGTTACCGCACTTGACAACATTGTCCGGTACGCTGCAAACATTGCGTCTGAACGATTTCAAATGGGGACAACGCGGTTTGGAACCGTTGAAAAAATTTGTTAATCTCCGTAATTTGAGTTTGTCGCGTTCGGTAGTAAGTGATACTGACTCTGGAGCGTTTATAATGCTCGGCAAGTTGGAATCATTGACAATCAACAACACAAACGCCAGCGACAAGGTACTGGAAATACTAGGCACGCTAACAACGCTCCGTAGTTTGGACTTGCGTGAAACGAGGGTAACAAACAACGGAGTGAAAGCGTTACAAAAAAAGTTACCTGAACTAAACGTTGTAAAGTAATAATGAAAACACCAACACCACCGCGGCGGCGTACGATGTTGAATATGATACCGATGATAGATGTCATATTCCTGTTGTTGATATTTTTCATCTGCACTGCAAACTTCCAACGCCCGGAACAACTACTTGCAACCGACCTATCGCTAACCGGCGATACGGTGAAGTCACCGGTTATTAAACCGAAAAATATAGATGTTGCGGTCATAAAAATAATATATGACCCTAAAGCGGTGTACACGGTAACAGAAAACCGATGTGAGACCATAGGACAACTCCGCAGTGTATTAAATTCACTATCTGAACTAAAGCAAGACTTACCAGTAATAATCACACCAGACGATAATGTGCCGATGGAAATTGTGATACAAGTATATGATACGTGCAGAGAAGCGGGGCTAACGAAAATCCAATTCGCGGCG
>JAITST010000481.1 GCA_031287585.1 Planctomycetaceae bacterium
TATTCGTTTCGGTGGAGATATATAAAGTTCGGATGCGTATGAAGTAATAAAATGAGGGGGGATAAAATGAAAACACCCTCGTTGTACCAACTATTAAATTCTCGGCAAGTTATTAGAAGAGACCTTATACTACTCCTTGTGGTTAAAACAGAACCGATTAAAAACTGACCTCGTGTGGTTTTACGGTAAATGTTATACTATTGCAATGGTACTAAACGCCTTTGGAGGTTTCCGTTTGCTGGACGGAAACTCCCGCCCATCTTTCGTTACGAGTTTCCTTGTGGTACAATGTCGACTGGTCTATTGTTGACAATGTTTAGAATGTTTAGTTCGCGGCGCGGCTGAATTTTTGTGTTTATGCCAATTGTGTAACGGAGAATAATATATGGGTAACGTTTTTCTCGAAATTTTAGACGAGCAGGACAAATTAGAAGTTCCTACGCAGACTATTCGTGACTTGGCGATTCAGATTTTTAATGATGCTGACATCGTTTCGGGGAAACTTAGTATCGTAATTATTGACAACGAAACTATCCACGACCTCAACAAACAATTTCTCCAACACGACTACCCAACCGACGTTATCAGTTTCAAAATTGAGGAAAATACCGATACCGGTTTTCTCGAAGGCGAAATCGCGGTTAGTGCTGATATGGCGATTGAACGCGCGCCGGAGTTTGGTTGGCATCCGATTGAGGAGTTGCTGTTGTACGTTGTTCACGGCGTACTGCATCTGGTCGGTTACGACGACATCGAACCAGAAGACCGTGTGTTAATGCGCGACAAAGAACGTGACTACCTCAGCAGAGTCGGAATCACAACACCGCCGTCGTGTGACGAAGACCAAGATGTGACTGGCGGCGAAATTTCAGACGAACATAATGATTGATTTTTAACGTGAATATATTTTTTAACGAATGTGCGAAACGGATTCGTAAAGAACTTGCGAACTTTGGTGTTAAAAAACAAAAAACAAGATTATAAGGATTCGTAAAATGCCCACACCAGACGAAACACCCATCCCCACACCTGATATGCCGGACGAAACTTTTTTCGACCGCGAACGGTGGCGTTTGGTCGGTGACGACTTGAAGAAAGTGCCACCGGAGCGTGAGGGGTACTTACAGTCGATTGGTTTGTCACCGTCAACGCTTACGATACTGTTAGTGGTAGTGCTGTTGTCGGGTATAGGCGGCATTATTGCTATTACCAACCTACCGCCGTTTTTGTTCACTTACAACGCCGAGCGTTACGTTCTGCAAAACGACCCGCGACAGATTCCGTCGCAATGGGTCGGTTATCACGAGACGCAAACGTTAGCAGTGAATGTCGAGCGGGTAACGTGTTTCTGTGCGACAAGCGAACGATTTTTCGTCGGTGCGGACTCGCAGATTGTTGTGTTCGGTCACGACGGGCAACAAGTCGGCGCGGTCAGTCTTTCGGAACAGCCGACCGCAATACTGTTTTCAGAGAACGAAAAATTTCTGCATAATAAATTGTTGGTTGTGTTTCAAGACCGTGTAGAAATTTTCACCTTCGGCGACGCAGATTCGGCGAACACGGAAAACAGAATGAACGCGACGCAACAAAACGTTTGGCAGTTTGACGACGGGAACAGATTGTACCTCACCTCGATTGCGATTTCCGACGATGCCGCATACATCGCGGACGCTGGTAAACGAATGATTTTTAAGTGTAACCAATCCGGTCGCATAACAAAACAATTCGGTGCCGCACCGCCGCCGACTACGTTGCATCAAACATCATCACAACAAACATCGTACACGGCATCGGAAACAGCCCCGCCGTTATTCGCGGGTTTTGCGGAAGTGTCGCCGATGTTTTTGAGTGTGACGTTTTCGGCGAAAGATAACGTTGTTTACGTGACGAATCCGGGCAGGTGCAGGGTAGAGACATTCGATGCGGACGGTACGTGGAAAGCGGAGTTGTCGTGGGGTGACGCATCGAGTAATTTTACGGGGTTCTGTGGAACGTCGAATCCGGTCGGCTTGGCGACGCTGGCTGACGGACGGGTGGTGACGGTCGAGCGAGCGATAAATCGGGTGAAGGTTTACGAGACCAACGGCAGGATTGCAACGGTAGTCGCTTCGCCGAATCAACTAGAAAATTTTCCAACAGAAAAAATAGAAGCGGCAAAGCAAAACCTGCGTCGAAACGCATATCCCGACTCGCTAACGAAACCGTTATACGTATCAGTAGTAAATGACCAAGTGGTATTGTTCGACCCGATATTTCAACTTGTAAGAGTTTTCCAATCGAACAGTACGCCGAATAATCCAACAGTAATAATAGAAGAAAAACCATCTGACGAAATCGAAGAACCGACTGACAAAGTTGAGGAGCCAGATAGAGATGTGGTTAATTGAACTTGCCAAAAAGGAAAATATATGGAAATAAAAACATTAGACAACGAAACCAAAAACAAAATTGGCTTTATCACGTTCATCATTGAGGAGTTTGCGTCAACATACAAAATGAACAGACGCGAATCGTATCAGTACTTGAAGAAGTACGGCGGACTGGACTATATTTTTGAGTGCTGGTGAGCATTGCATATTGATAACCCGTTTTGGGCTGTGAGAGATATTTACAAAGTTTGCCGTAACAATGGAGGGTACAGGTAAATGAAAGTGTTTCATGGAAGCGATACTGCCGTTGGCGTTGTGGCAAGTGCGGCGAACAAAAATGTTTTTACTGCCAATCATTTTTCACATCACAACTTAACCACTCTCAAAACTATGTACACAAGAATTTTGCCGTTTGTGTTTGTCATATTCGCATCGTTTAATCTCTTTGCCAACGATGTTGACTGGCGTTGCGAACCGGCTGATGTTGGGCTTGAGTCTGATGTGTTGTCTAACATTGATACGATTGTTCAACGTTCACTCGACAACAAGAAGATACCGGGTTGTGTTGTTTGTATTGGGCGGAACGGTCGGGCGGCTTTTGTTCGGAGTTATGGTTATCGTAAGCCGGTCGATGCTAATGGTGCGGCGGTTTTGATGACTGACGATACACTCTTCGATATGGCTTCGCTTACCAAGTGTATCGCTACTACCATTAGCGTTATGATTCTTGTTGACGCGAGGCAGGTCAATATCGACGCTCCGGTTCGCGACTATCTTACTGAGTTCGACACGCCGGAAAAGAATATGATTACTGTTCGTCAACTCCTCACTCATACCGCTGGTTTCGTTCCTGACAACAACATCGTCGACTACAACGACGGCATCGCGACGGCTTGGAAACGTTTGCTCGATTTGAAACCTATTAACAAACCCGGTACTCGTTACACGTATTCGGACGTGTCGTTTCAGGTTCTCGGTCAACTTGTTGAACGTGTTAGCGGTCAGGACATAAACGAGTTTTCGCGTAAAAACATATTTGAACCGCTCGGTATGAACGACACCGGCTTTCTTCCAAACGCGGAGTTATCGAAGCGTGCCGCACCGACTATGCTTGACCGACCCGCAGGTAAAGTTCACGACCCGCGTTCGTTTCTCACCGACGGTGTCGCTGGTCACGCCGGTCTGTTCTCGACCGCAAAGGACATAACTATTTTCGCCGATATGCTTGCGGGT